>NZ_JACJEM010000017.1:0-80334 GCF_014164085.1 Pseudoalteromonas sp. SG45-5
TAGCGCCTATTTGATTGCGAACGGCAGCCACAAGCGCTTGTTCTACTTCTTTGGTTGAACCTACAAAATCATCTTTAAGCACAATCATACCCATAGGCAGTTGGCCTTTTAGGGGATCGTTTATACCAAAAACAGCACATTCTGCAACGGCTGGGTGTGCGGCGACTATTTCTTCCATTTCGCCAGTTGAGAGTCTATGCCCTGCTACATTTATGACGTCATCGGTGCGGCCCATGATAAATAAGTAGCCGTCGTCATCAATATAACCGCCATCACCAGATAAATAATAACCCTCGTATTCACTTAGGTAGCTTGCTTTAAAGCGGGGTGTATCTTGCCAAATTGTTGGAAGACAACCTGGTGGAAGTGGTAGTTTAATTACTACAGCGCCTTGTTCGTTGGCAGCACATTCGTTGCCATCCATATCTAATATACGAACATCAAATCCAGGCGTAGAAACGGTTGAGCTGCCCGATTTAGTTGTTAGGTATTCAATACCAACTGGGTTACAAGCTATAGCCCAACCGGTTTCTGTTTGCCACCAATGATCGAGTACCGGCAGTTTGGTTTTTTCTTTAAGCCATTCGTAGGTAGGCGGATCGAGTCGCTCGCCAGCTAAAAACAAACGCTTTAAGCTAGAAGTATTATATTGTTTAAAACCATCAGCATTGGGATCTTCTTTTTTGATTGCTCTAAATGCGGTGGGCGCGCTAAATAATGCACTGACTTTATACTCTTCAACCACGCGCCAAAAAGCGCTGGCATCAGGTGTACGTACAGGCTTTCCTTCATATAATACAGTCGCGCAGCGGTACATTAATGGGGCGTATACAATATAAGAATGCCCAACGACCCAGCCAATATCAGATGCAGCCCAAAATACGTCGCCAGGCTCCATATCGTATACGGTTTTCATGCTGTAGTTCATTGCAACGGCATGGCCGCCATTTTCTCGTACAACGCCTTTTGGTGTGCCCGTCGTACCTGATGTGTATAAAATGTAAAGTGGATCACTGCCATTTACCGGTACGGGATCGACGGCGACAGCCATTTGCATTGCGGTGTTCCAATCAATATCGCGATCATTTATGAGTGTTGCTATTGCTTGTTTACGCTGATAAATAATGCAGTGTTCTACTTTGTGTGTGGCGAGTTCTATTGCGTTATCTATTAGTGGCTTGTATTCAATAATGCTGCACACTTCAACACCACAAGAAGCGCTCAGTATAAGCTTGGGTTTTGCATCATCAATGCGTACAGCCAACTCGTGCGCAGCAAACCCACCAAATACGACAGAGTGAATGGCCCCTAAGCGCGCGCACGCCAACATGCCAATAACGGCTTGTGGGATCATAGGCATATAAATAACGACTCGATCGCCTTTTGTAACGCCTAGTGATTGCATTACGCCTGCAAATTTAGCCACTTCTTGTTGTAATTGTGAGTAGCTAAAAGTTTGCTTGGTATGGGTTACAGGGGAGTCGTAAATCAGTGCGGTTTGATCGCCAAATCCTGCGACAACATGTTGATCAAGAGCTAAAAAGCAGGTATTTAGTTGGCCGTCACTAAACCAATGATAAAGTCCATCTTCATCTTGTGTGTACGCTTTTTTTGGTATTTTATACCAAGGTGTTTTTTTACTTTGTTCAAGCCAAAATAGCGCCGGATTTTGTTTAAATGCATTATATTGCTGTTGATATTCGCCTGACATAGTAGGCTCCTAAACTAAATGTGTGAGAGACCTTATAAAAGGTAGGCTTTTTTTAGCAAGCAAGCTATTCGACCTTGGTAGGCTAAAAGTTAATCAATACACTGGTTTTAAAAATACCAAATTGACAATACAAAGCGTGTGGTTCAGCATGGCGGGCAGTAAAAGAAGAGAAAACACGATATGACTAATACAGTAAGAGTAGGTGTGGCGGTTATCATAAAGCGCCAAAACACAATTTTATTAGGTGAGCGTATTGGCGCGCATGGTGCAAATACATGGGCGACCCCAGACGGGCATTTAGAGTTTGGCGAAAGCGTTGAGCAATGCGCAATACGTGAAGTGCTTGAAGAAACAGGCTTGAATGTAAGTAAAATTACCAAGCTTGATTTCACTAACGATATTTTTAGCACTGAGAATAAACATTATATTACGCTCTATGTAAAAGCTGACTATGAAGGCGGTGAGGCTTTGCTCAAAGAGCCTAGTAAATGTTTGCAATGGCGTTGGTGCGATATTAATAATTTACCAACGCCACTGTTTACATCACTCGAAAATTACTTAACTTGCACTCTGAGCAACAAATTTACGCGTCAATAGCGGGCCTATTACAAGTAAATTTAACGCAGTTAGCGTTAAAAATAGCGCTTCGAGACAGATTTATTATCCAAAGCTCAAGTTACTTAGGGCGCATCACTTACTGCTTAGTTGCTTAGCTAAATTTCACTCTTGTAACGCCATTTTGATTTTCTTATTACGTATTTTTTTTAAGTGCTGTCGTTGAGATTTTTTTATATGCTTGGTGATCCATTTTGTCATTTTTGGCATGAGTTCTGGTACAAAATTATGGCCCATACCACGAACAATTTTTAGTTTTGATTTTTTAATGAGCTTAGCCATTTTTCTTGCTTCTGCTGCGGGGAAAACGATATCGGCGCTACCGTGAATAATTAGCGTAGGCGCTTTTATTTTTCTTATTAAATGATCTCGGTTTTTACTTGCAGTGATAGCTATAAGTTGGCGTTTATAGCCACTTTGATTATAAGAACGATCAACTGTTTTAATTGCATGCTCTCGTAGTAGTTTTTCACTTTGAGGGTAGGCTGGACTACCAATAAGTTGATTCAGTTTTATATTGTAGTTAATAGCGGTATCACGACAGGGGACTTTGGTTTTAAATTTAGAAAGCTTTAAAAATACATTTAAACTTTTCGCTGTAGGTCTTGGACTTGAGCTACACGACATAATTAAGGTTAAACTAAGTACTCTTTTTTTATTTTTTACCGCCATAAGTTGAGCGATCATCCCGCCCATTGATGCCCCGACTAAGTGTGCTTTTTTGATTTTTAGTTCAGCCATTAATGCCAGTACATCTTCAGCCATATCATCAAGTAAATAAGGTACGTTTGAGCGTATTGGTAAATGTTTGCTTAACCATGTTTTAAACAGGCTAGGGGCTGGGTGCTGATCTAAATGAGTCGATAAACCGGTATCGCGATTATCAAACCTAATAACTCTAAACCCATTGTTGACTAAACCATAGTACAGAGCGTCTGGCCAAGTAATCATTTGTGCCCCTAACCCCATGATTAAAATAATTGGAGGTGCCGATTTATCACCTTTATCTTGGTAGTTTAGTACGACCCCTGTTTTAACTTTAATCGTGCGCATAATAAAAAGAGCATTGTTAAATGTTAACTTTAGTATAAGTAAGGTTTGTTACGGTTAAACCTGAATTCGGGAAATATAGAGAAATAATTACTGTTCATTTAATCATTCATACCATTTTTGTATTTTTAGTAAGCCTAAAGTATTTAATTTTGTTGTGTGTTTGATATAAAAGTAGATAAAAATATTCATATCAATACAATAATGTTTTTATGTGTAGTCGATGTTATTGGGGTATCAGTTGTTGAAATTAAAAGGGATTAAATCTACTTTTATTAGTTCTATGGCCGTGATGGGATTGTTTTCTGTACTAATTTATTTTCAAGCTCAATGGCAAGATAAGCTAACAATAGTAAATTATCTTGTGTACCCGCTACTAATTATTACGGCTATTTTTGCTACTCAATTTAACCGCAGCAGGGTTGCATTATTATGTTTGTTCTGGGGATTATTTTTACTAACAGAAAATTACCCATTAGCTTGGTCAAAGTGGGTATCAACTAATCCCCAATGGCTGCTTTTATGCGGCACTAGTTTATTACTATTATTGGCGCTAATGAAAGATAGAGCTATTTTTTCAGTACATAGCATAACGCGTATTCTACTTGTTATTGGATGCGCACTTATAACGTTTGGATGGTTAAAGCTTAGTGAAAATGTAGAAAGTTTTTTTCCTAAAACAGCACTATGGAATCAAATTATCCCCTATATTCCTGTCGCATTCCCATTAACCATAATCGGGGCTTTACTGTTTTGGCGAAGCCTAAGTGTAAATAATTTAACGTTAACAGCGTTACTAGTGACATTTGCTATTTGGTGTTTAAATCAATTGGATTTAATAACATTACCTTGGTCGCTAGTCATTGTGGCACTGTCTTCGCTTTATTTACTTGCGGTGAGTACTGATTCTTATTACTTAGCTTATAGAGATGATTTAACTAGCTTGCCTACACGTCGTGCCTTAAATCAACTTGCTTTATCGTTAGGTC
The DNA here is from genome assembly GCF_014164085.1 of Pseudoalteromonas sp. SG45-5. Classification (NCBI taxonomy): domain Bacteria; kingdom Pseudomonadati; phylum Pseudomonadota; class Gammaproteobacteria; order Alteromonadales; family Pseudoalteromonadaceae; genus Pseudoalteromonas; species Pseudoalteromonas sp. SG45-5. The sequence goes on from NZ_JACJEM010000017.1 coordinate 4,366, forward strand.
GAAATTACACCGTTGCAATGCTAGATATTGATCACTTTAAAAAATTCAATGACACGTATGGACATGACATTGGCGATCAAGTGTTGAAACTTGTTGCAGCTAAGATGACGGGCGTAAAGGGAGGCGGAAAAGTTTATCGTTATGGCGGCGAAGAGTTTACCGTGGTATTTCCAAGAAAAACGGCTGAACACTCAATCCCTGAATTAGAGGTACTGCGCGAAAGCATAGCAACATATGGCATGGTGATTCGAAACCCAAAAAGAACAGATAAAAACTCTAGGAAAGCAAAAAAATCGAATGATTATAAAACCGTACATGTAACGGTTTCGATTGGTGTAGCGCAAAGAGAGCCAAAACAAAGTTTTGATCAAGCGTTAAAAAATGCCGATTTAGCTTTATACCGCGCCAAGAAAAAAGGGCGTAATAACGTGAGTAAATAAGCCTTATTTTTGTTTATTGAGGGCTTTCGCTACTATTTTTAAAATAGCTTTTGGGGCTGCAATTAAACCAGCGTTTAAATGCGCGGTTAAATGAACTCTGATCTTTAAAACCTAATGTGAGAGCTAGATCTGTTAACGATAATTTACCTATCCACAGTGTTACACGTCTTTTTCGTTCTTGCTCAAGTAAGATTAAAAACGAGGTGTGCTCTTGCTTTAACTTTCGCTGCAATGTTCTGGGCGTAATATTAAGTGCATTTGCAGTACGTATTAATGTGCACTCTTGCAAATCGATTTTGGCCATAAGTAAATGGATAATTTTTTCGCTTAAATGTTGCTGGCTTTTAAAGCTCGAAAGTTGCTGTTCTGATACCTGTTTAAGTGCAAAATTGATCGATGCGTTATCGGTTTTAAATGGCAGTGCTAAATAACTACTCGGAAAGGTGATCTGGTTGTATTTAGTACCTGTTTGTATTGTACAGCCAAACCATTTTATTAATGTTGCTTTTTGTTCTTGCGGCCAGTTGAAGGTAAAGCTTACGGAGCTTGGCGATAGCTCTGAGTTTATTAATTGACGTATAACACTTACCCATGCTGTCATATTTCGTAAAACGACATGAGTGTTGCAGTTAGAATGAGGTAACCAGCGGATCACGGCCGTGCCATCTTGTTGTTTAAATTGTGCTTTGCCTATATCAGCCACTAAACTGTCGTAGTTTAAAAGAGCTTGAATTGCGCTTGCTAAGTTATCACTCGATTCTATTAAATAGCCTAAAATACCAAAATCAGCAGTTCGAATATGCTGTCCGAGTTTAAAGCCAAATAAAGGTTCATTAAGGGTTTGTTGTGCGTAATCAAGTAGCGTGTTGTAACTGACTAAAGTTATGCGTGAAGCGAGTTGATGAGCACTTTTATTGCTGTATTCGTTAAAGTTTATGGCATCTAAAACGGTCTGGTTATCCAGCCCTTGATTCTGTAAATAATCAAGAACACTTGAAAAATAATGATCGGCAAGAGTGTTCATTTGTCGCCTAAAGCTAAAAAATAGTCGCGTATTAGCAAGTTTGCCATGTAATATTTTTATATGCTAGAGCAATTCCTAAATAGTCACTGTGGTAAAAATGATATTTATAAATATAAGACAAAAAATTGCAGCCACACCAGAGATGGTAAAAAGTACCTTACTTGATCACGCGCAGTTACATCGTTTTTTTAATGCTAAATTTTTACTTATTAAGTCGCAAAATAGTGGGGAAGTGGCTGGGGGTAAAGGCGCTATAAGGCAAATACAGATGTCTGGCCTTGAGTTTAAAGAGCAAATTATAAGTGCAGATGATAACCACATAAGCTATCAAATAATAGGTAATAAGCCAGTGGCAAAGCATCAAGGTGATATCTATTTTTCTGCAGCTGAGGATGAAGTAACCCCCGTTACAGCCATTACTTATTGCATACAATGCGCTGCACCTTGGTGGTTACCTAGTTTTATACTTAAGTTTTTTATTGAAAAAGACATAGTCAGTGCACTTAAAAAGTTAAATAGCCACTTTAAGGAGCAAACTATATGAGCATTGAAATCATTTTATTGGCTTTAAGCCCCATCTTTTTGGCGTTTGTTTGTTATGAATTTATTAAATTTAGACGCTACTATAATATTAAAGACAGTTTAGCTAATGCGGTACTAGCATTAATGCATCAAGGCGCTGATGCTATTGCACTACTTATACTAATGCCTTTTTTTTACTGGCTTTACGAGTATCGTTTATTTGATATAGAGCTTTCTGTAGTCAATGTATTATTTGCTTTTTTACTGCAAGATTTTTTGTATTACTGGTTCCACAAAGCATCTCATCACATTCATTGGCTTTGGGCCGCGCACGTTGTACATCATAGCTCCACTAAAATGAATTTTTCTACCGCATTTAGGCAAAGTTTAATGTACCCAATTGCAGGAATGTGGGTATTTTGGTTACCCATGATATTACTTGGCTATGATCCCATTACCGTGTTTACCGTGGTAGCGCTTAATTTGGCATATCAGTTTTTTGTGCACACCCAAGTTGTAGGTAAGCTTGGCTGGTTTGAAAAAGTATTTAACACGCCTTCACATCATCGAGTTCATCATTCTATTAACGCAGGCTATTTAGATAAAAACTTTGCAGGGGTGCTAATCATCTGGGATAAGTTGTTTGGCACTTATGCGGTTGAAGAGCCAAGTAAACCTTGTAAATACGGTATTGTAGGGCAGTTAAATAGTGATAATCCATTTAAAATAACGTTTCACCAATGGGCATATTTAATTAAAAGTACCTACAGAGCAAAAGGTGTGAAAGCAAAGTTAAACATATTGTTTGGCTATCCAACAAGTGCCATAAAACATAAGTGAATTATTGTGTTTTTTTGCTTCGGGGCGCACCAAGTGTAATGCAAATATGGCAAATACATACCGACAAAAAAGCACTTATACCTAGCGCACCGCCGTATCCATCTAGCCGTGGAATTAGGTATTCAAACAATATTGAAAAAATAATGGCAGAGCTGGTTATTGTATATATTCCAAAGCGATGGGGGGCGCTCATACCTATAAATGTCCCGCCAAAAAATATAATACTATAAAGTGCGGGATTGAAGTTAAATGCGCTAAAAATTAGGTAGGCAATAATAGACAGTGAAGCGGAAGCTCTTATTGCATCAAAGCGATTATGTTTAGCTAAAAAAAATGTTAAAAATGCGCCTAGTAATGTTATTAATGGGTATTCAAGGCTCATAGCGCAATTCCTCTAGCTAACACAAATATTGCAACACTTGCAAAAGCAACACTGCCGAGCTTACCGCCAAAACCAGTAAATAAGTTCATAGTAAGTACGTACAAGCTCGCGCCTATAATCGAAATAATAGTAATTTCCCAATAGCTGGTAATTAAATTAGTCGAGCACATTCCTGCAAAGCTACCCGCATAAATAGCGGCATACGGATGATTTTTAACGCTTTTAGGAAAGGGTATAAACGAGCCAATAAGCCCTGTTAACGCCGCCGATATAACTAATGGCACATTAAACGTTGTATGCATCACAAAGCAAGATACAAAGCCCATAAAAAAAGTGATGAATTTTAAAGATAAGAATTTAATCATAGTGTGCGTATTTTAAAGTAAGTCTTTTAGGTTTAACAGCACTGCCTGCAAATAGCATAGTATAAGCAAGATAATAAGGGGTTTATTAAAGTATTAAATATGCTCAATTGTTTCGCTGTTAATGTTCTATAAATTACAATTTATGTATAATGCGCGAAATTTAGTATATTAAAAGAGTTAACCAAGGGTAATTTATGTCTAACTGCTTACATCTAGCTATCCCAGCTGGCGATTTAAAAATGACTACAGCGTTTTATTGTGACGTACTTGGTTGTAAAACCGGTAATAGTGAAGAGGGTCGATGGGTTGATATTGACTTTTGGGGTAATGAATTAACACTACATCAAAGTGCTGAACGCCTACCAACGGTTCGTCACGACGTAGATATGGGCGCCGTAGCGGTTCCTCATTTTGGTATTCATTTATCTGAAAGCGACTTTAACGATTTAAAAGCACGAATTGAACACGCTGGAGTTGAATATTTAGATAAACCTTACCGTCGTTTTATTGGTGATGAGTTTGAGCAAGAAACATTTTTTATCGAAGATCCAAATGGTAACGTACTTGAAATGAAAACCATGGTAAATCCAGAGGTTTTATTTAAAAAAGTGTAGTTTGCACTTGTGCTATTTAAAGCCATTTTTATAGTGGCTTTTTTATGGGCTAGCTATGTAGCTGAGTGACTACCTCACTAGGGGTTTTATTAAAATGGCGTTTAAATTCGCGGCTAAATTGCGATGCACTGGTGTAGCCTACTTTTAACGCGGCTTCATTGGCTTTGCTGCCGCTGGTTGTAATGAGTTCCTTTGCTTTAGCTAAACGTACTTTTTTTAAATACTGCAATGGTGACTCAAAAGTGACTTGTTTAAAGGCGCGATGAAACGACGACACACTCATGTTTACATCTTCTGCTAAACCCTCAACAGTTATCTGGTTGGCATAACTGCTGTGCATGGTCGAAAGTGTTCGAGCGATACGAGCATAATGCCCATCATGCATCGCAAGGCCTATTAAAGTATGTCCTTGCGGGCCGCAAAGTACCCGATATACCAATTCTTTTACGATATCTTCGCCAAAAACTTCGGCCTCAAGCGGATTATTTAAAACCGTTAATAGCCTATGAGTTACGAGTTCCATTGTGGTATCTAAGGTGGCTGATTGCACGGCTCCAATTTGTATCGATGGTGAAGATGTAGCAAGCGGTTTGTGTTGCATCATTTGATTGACGAGTTTGTGTAGCATTGCTGGGTTTATATCTATAGCAATGCCCATAACGGGCAGGTCGTTATCGGTAAACGCTTCACACTCTAATGGCACCGGTACACCAAGCACTAAATAATCGCCTTCGCCGTATCGTATTTGATGATCAGGAAAGTGAATCACTTTATGACCTTGCCCAACAATAATAATACCTGAATTATATATAAGCGGCTGACGCGGTGAACTTTTAGTTGCTCGATGAAAATATACCCCAGGAATAATAGTTTCCATAGTGCCTTCAAAGCCGAGTAAAAGGTTATGCTCGGCGTATTGCTGCAACATGTTGGCTATCGTGGGCATTTAAAGCATCTTTATTTGTGTGTATTTTGCGTAAAATAACAATGTTGATAGTTTTAGGCAAGCTTTAGCGAGTTATTGGGCTTTTTTTATGTGTATTTTGCCATTAATATGCACTCATCGATACTTTATTAGGTAACTAAGTAAAGTACTCAGCAATAAACCGTCACCAGGAGCAAATAATGAAATTTAGCTACGTAAACCCAACACTAATCCAGTTTGGCCAACAACAAATTGCCGCATTAACAGACTTGATCGCAAAAGATCAAAAAGTACTTGTAGTATACGGAGGCGGTTCGATTAAAAAGAACGGCGTGTACGACCAAGTTGCTGCAGCACTCAAAGATTTTGATTGGGTAGAGTTTTCGGGCGTTGGTGCTAACCCAACAATTGAAGTACTAGACCAAGCGGTTAAAATCTGTAAAGAGCAAGACATCGATTTTGTACTTGGTGTCGGCGGTGGTTCAGTAATTGACGGCGTTAAATACATTGCAGCCTCTGCAGTTTACGATGGCGAAGGTTGGGATATTCCAACAGGTAAACACACTATTACCAGCGCATTACCAATTGGTGCAGTATTAACATTGCCTGCAACAGGTTCAGAGTCTAACCAAAACTCAGTTGTGAGCAAAGAAGCAACGAAGCAAAAACTACCGTTTGCTTCACCAGAGGTGCTTCCTAAATTTGCTATTATGGACCCTGATGTAATGAAAACATTACCACAGCGTCAATTGGTTAATGGTTTGGTTGATGCGTGGGTTCATACCTGTGAGCAATACTTAACGTTCCCACAAAATGCATTAGTTCAGGAAGGTTACGCAGAGGCACTTTTAAGATCACTTAAAACACTGGGCGATAACTTTGAAAACCAAGACGATCCATGGCGTGCCAACCTTATGTGGGCAGCAAATCAAGCACTTAATGGCTTAATTGGTTCTGGCGTATCGCAAGATTGGGCAACGCACATGATTGGCCACGAGCTTACCGCAGCATATGGCGTTGACCATGCGCGTTCTCTTGCTATTGTTCAACCTTCTTTGCTACGCAATCAATTTGCAGTTAAAAAAGCAAAGCTTGAGCAAATGGGTAAAAACGTATTTGGTCTTGAGCAATCTGACGACTTAGCAGAGCAAACAATTGCAGCAATTGAAGCGTTTTACCACAGCCTTGATGTAGCTACTGTGCTTACTGAACATGGCGATGATAAAGCCGCTGCTATTGACAATATTATTGGCAAACTTGAAGCCCACGGCATGATTGCCCTTGGTGAAAACCAAGCTATTACGCTTAAAGAAAGCCGCGAGATTTTAGAGCAAGCAGTTGCTTAACATTTAAAGCTAGGTGCTTTATTTAAGTACTGTTAGCGCATAAGTAAAAGGCCGTTAATCTTTTGGGGTGACGGCCTTTATATTGGTTATTCTTTTTTGTTAATTAACCTCAACTCTGATTAATTAAATAACTCACAATAATAAATCACCAATCTAATGCAACTAGCTTAAAGTATTTAAGCTAAGTTTTATTAAACTTTTCATTAGGGCCAGTTGACCTTTCAGGATTAAAATTTGTTCAATCTAGGGGCGATTTAATCGCGGCGTGAGGTTTGTAACCTAGTGGGCTAAGTAAAACCCGAGCAACAAAGAGTAAATTGCCCCTAGGCAGAACCCAAGCGCAGGGCATGTTTGGCATTTATGCTGCGTTATCGCCTATTTATGGGGAGTAACCACACTACATAGGCTCTGCCTTGCCTAAATACCAAACAGTCTGCTGCAAATTTAACCTCGAAAGATAAACAGGCTCTAGCTAAAAATCCATTGATATAAAAAACCAGCGCTGATAGCCATTGCTACAATTACAAACAAGAATGCGGCAATCATCTGATTTTTAAATATTGATTTAAGTAAAATTACTTCAGTTAAGCTAGCGCCTGCACTACCAATAATTAATGCCATAACAGAACCGAGTGCCATGCCTTTTTTAACTAATGCGGCGCTAAGTGGGATCACGGCTTCAGCTCTAATGTAAAGTGGGATACCAATAATTGCAGCAATAGGAATGGCATACCACATTCCATCACCCGCATATTTAGCGATTAGCTCGGTAGGAATAAAGCCATAAATAAACGAGCCTATTGCTACACCTAACATTAGGTAGGGAAATACCTGTTTAAAATCTTTAAAGGTGGCGCGCCACACTTTAACCCAGCGGTTTGGCTGTGTTTTTTTAGGCTCTAATGCCTTAGTTTCGCTACAACCCGAAGTTGTAGTGCTTTGTGCTGATTGTATTTTTTTAGGTTCGCTACAGCTCGACTCTGCGCAGCTACTAACGGCCTCAATGCTGTAAGCTTCTGGCTTTACGTACCTTTCAAAGCCTAGTTTTTCAAGGGTATAACCTGCTACTACCGACACCACCATAGCCACTAAAAAGTAAAATAAAGCGACTTGCCAGCCAAAGGTAATCACAAATAACCCAATGATGACAGGGTTGAGTAGTGGGCTGCCAAATAAAAACACCATCATTGGGCCAAAGCCCGCTCTAGCTCTCAGTAATCCCTTTAAAAATGGAATAGTTGAGCACGAACAAAATGGCGTTATGGCACCTAATAAAGCGGCGACAACGTAACCCTTACCATTTTTTGAACTTAAAATTGATTGGATTTTTTCAGGCGTTATAAATAGCTGTAAAACACCTACTAAATAACTAATAACAATAAATAAAATAGTTAATTCTGTGGCTAAAAAGACAAACATGCCTAACGCCTCTTTTGCCATTGCTAGCATTTCATTACTCATTACACACTCCAAAGTACAGATTGATAACTTAATCCATTAAATTATATTTCGAATTTAATGGAATTATATTCTTCATAATAAAAACGTCAATACTTTATTTCTAGAAATGTGGAAATTGTTATTAGTAAATGAAAGGTGTAGCTAATAAAGCTTTATTTAAAGCCGTAACTTGATATTATTTCCAATAACTTAGAAATTACGAGGTTGTAATGGAAATTACAGACGTTGCAAAAGCATTGAAAGAATTAGGTCATCCAACACGCTTAACGATATACAAACGTGTAGTTAAAGCTGGTCACTCTGGTATTAGCGTAGGAGGTATTCAAGAAGAACTAAATATGGCAGGCTCAACACTCTCGCATCATATATCGGGTTTAGTATCTGCAGGGCTAATTAGCCAGCGACGCGAAGGTCGAACACTATATTGCGTAGCGACGTATCAGCGCTTAGATGATGTACTCGCATTTTTGCAAAGCGAATGCTGTATTGATGAACAGAAAAGTTAGCTTTTTAGCTTTTTTATTATATTGCAATTATTAATGCTGTGCTCACTACAGCCATCAAGTAAGTTTGATAGTGAACGTTCGAGTTTTTTTAGCTCTTTTTGTGCGGCACGTACTTTTATTAACTGCTTTTCAATAATACCGTCAACTTCAATACATGACTCATCGCCTTGGTTTTGTGCAGCAATTATCACTTTAATATCATCAATCGGTATTTGTAAGTCTCGACAACGGCGAATAAACACAAGTCGTTCAACATCATCTTGAAGGTAAACTCTGTAACCATTATTTGCGCGCTGCGCTGGTGGTGTAAGGCCAATTTGCTCGTAATAACGAATTGTTTTTTCGTTTAAATTTACTAATTGCGAAAGTTGTTTAATTTGCATATTGACCTTCCAGTGACTAGAAGGTTTATTATGCTGTTTGTTCCCTTTATGTTCAAGTAACTTGAGGAACTCCTTTTTTGAATTTTGTAGGTAGGTAATGCGCTCAAACCGTTTTTTAATAGTGATATTATTAGTGCTTGTACACAGCTTTATTAGCTGTGATGGCGCTGCGTATCATTTGCAAGAAGACGTTGATCACGTAACCAGTTCGTTATCGCAAGGCGACTCCACAGCCGATGATAACCAAAGCGATAAAACATCAACTACCGAAATTCATGCCCACCAACATTGCCATTGTGGCTACAACAGCACCTCTAGCCATTCAATAAGCCCAGAGCAAAGTAAAGCAACTTCGCCTGCGTGCTATAACGGGTTAAATTACCCGCCAGATGTACCGCCACCCAATTCAGTTAGTTAGTTAGTTTTTAATTTTAAATACTTTGTATATACCAGCCTGCGCTTATGCGCTGTTTAGGCTCTGTTATATGCATATTTAGGTTACTTGATACACGTTTGGTTTTGATTTTTTAATACCAATACCGTGTTCAAATTAACTCTGTTTGTTAAAAAACGGACAAGCTATATGAATAAAAAACCAATTATACTGGCGGCGCTAATGTGCGCGTTACCTGCTTTTAGTACCTTGGCGAATGTTAAAACATTAACTCTTAAGCAAGCGCTGAGTAATACCGAACAACAAAACCCGGTATTAAAACGCTACCCTTATCATCAAAAAATATTGAGTGCGCTTAAATCTCAAGCTGCACTTTCGCCTAATCCTGTTTTGAATGTTGAAGCCGAAAACTTACTGGGCACTAACAAGGCGCGTGGCATTCAAGGCGCTGAAATAACACTTGGGCTTAGCCAACTAATAGAGCTGGGCGATAAGCGCCAAAGCCGCATTAATTACGCAACCGCCAATATTAAAGCCCAAGCAATACAGTATCAAAATACCCGTTTAGCCTTATTAGCAACCACTGCTGAGCGATACTACCAAGGGCTTAAATTTCAAACATTATTAAGTTTGAACAACGAGCGTAAACAGGTCGTAACCCAAGCGCTTAAAGCGATTGAGCAAAGAGCTAATGCAGGAGCAGCATCGCAAGCCGATGTAACGCGCATGCGTTATGCACTTAGCCAAGTAGAGCTTGATAAAGCTATGCTTAACAGTGAATTTGAGCGAGCCAGTTTATCGCTTAACGAGCTGTGGAGTGAGGAGCAACCCTACGATACTTTTGCTGGCAATATTAATGCAATTACTGCGCTTAAATCAGCGCAAGCACTTTTAGATGCGGTTAACCAAGCCCCTGAGTTTGCATTATTACAGCAGCAATATTTACAGCAAACAGCTAACTTAACGCTACAAAAAGCAAACGGACAAACCGATATTAATGTAGGGGGAGGCGTGCGCTATAACCAACAAAGCGACTCCAGCTCATTAGTGTTTTCGTTTTCTATGCCACTGCAATTAAGTAACTCTAATAGCGGAAATATTGCAGCTGCAAATAGTCAGCTCATGCTTTTAAATGAGCAGCAAGGGCAATTGCGCATCCAGCTACGCCAGCAAGTACGTACTTTGTACGCTTATTATCAAGGTCGAGCTAATCAGGCAAAGCTATTATCTGATCAAATTATTCCTCAGGCACAAACATTGATTGAGCAAAGCTTAAAAAGTTATCAACGCGGACAAATTTCGGTGTTGCAATTGCTTGATGCTCAACAAGCACTTTTTGATTCTAAACGCACACTTATTACAACTCACGCAGAGCTGTACCAAGTGCTACTTACTCTTGAGCGTTTAACAGGCCAATCTTTAATTGAGACTCATCAATCATGAATAAAAATATAATCGCATTACTAGTATCACTTTCGTTTGCCAGCAGCTTTGTAAGTACACATGCATTTGCCTCTGCTGAGCATGGCGAGTCAGGTCATAAAGAAACAGAGCAACACGAGAAAAAACAAGGTCCACACGGCGGCTTTTTATTAACTGATCCTAAATTAACCCTTGAGCTTAAATTGCAAGAATTTGCAGGTAATGTTGAGCTGCGCGTATACGGCTATAAACAAAATAAGCCAATTAATATAAACGACTTAAACATAACAATGAGTTTAAAGCGCTTAGTTGAAGCCCCGCAAAATATACAATTTGCAGCTGAGGGCGACTATCTTGTGAGCACGCAATCAATTAACGAACCACATTCGTTTGCACTTACCGTTACTGCTAATTATAAAGGTGAGAGCATTAGCTATGAATACGACCAACACGAAGGCCGTACCACACTAACAGAGCTAGCTATTGAGCGCGCAGGCATTAAAACTGAGATAGCGCAAAGTGGTGAAGTGGCTATTACCGATACGCTTTTTGGCGTTATTGCACCAACGCAGCACGGTACGGTAGAAGTGATGGCGCCGTATACAGGATTGATCAGTGATATTTTTGTAAGCATTGGTCAAAACGTTAAAAAAGGCGACGTACTTGCCAGCGTAACTAACCGCGAAACACTGCAAAATTACGCCATTAAAAGCCCAATTAGCGGCGTTGTAACCGAGCAATATTTAAAGCGTGGTGAGCTTGCAAGCACCAGCGCACTGATGCAGGTAGTTAACCTTGATAAAGTATGGGTTGAGTTGTCTGCTTTTCCTGAAAATATTGAAAAACTAGCCATTGGGCAAAGCGCTAAGGTGTACGATCTACATCATCATCTAAATACTCAAGGGGAAGTGTTTTTTATAGCACCAATGATGACTGGTGGGCACATAGCGCGCGCCCGTATAGAGCTTAATAACCCAGACGGGCATTGGCGCCCAGGCATGCATATAAATAGCGATGTAAGTGTGGCTAAAATAAATGCCAGCGTGCGTGTAAAGCCACAAGCAATTCAAGAATTTAACGGTCAATCCAGTGTGTTTGTTCGTAAAAACAATGTATTTGAAGTGCGCCCCGTTACCTTAGGTGCAAAAAATAGTGAGTGGGTCGAAGTACTGACTGGTTTAAACGCGGGTAGCGAATACGTAACAGACAATAGTTATGTCATTAAAGCCGATATTTTAAAAAGCGGCGCAAGCCACGCTCACTAGGAGGCACCATGATTAATTGGATAGTTTCTTTTGCGGTTAAACGCCGCATGCTGGTGCTTGCGCTTACATTTTTATTTGCTGGATTTGGTGTATACAACATTCAAAATTTAGCAGTAGACGCAGTACCCGATATAACTAACGTACAAGTGCAAATTAATACCAAAGCGCAGGGCTTTACGCCATTAGAGGTAGAGCAACGCATTACCTATTTGGTAGAAACCGCCATGGCGGGCATACCTAAGCTTGATTACACCCGCTCGCTTTCGCGTTATGGGCTTTCGCAAGTAACGGTTATTTTTAATGAAGGCACCGATATTTATTGGGCGCGTCAGCAAATTGGTGAGCGTATTCAAAGTATTCGCTCTGACTTACCTAATAACGTAGAGCCAAACTTGGGTCCTATTGCCAGTGGTTTAGGCGAAATATTTACTTATAGTGTGCATGCCGCGCCTAATGCGTTAAAAGAAGATGGCACTGCCTACAACGCCGAAGACTTACGTACTTTACAAGATTGGGTTATTCGTCCGCAGCTTTTAAAAGTAAAAGGCGTAACCGAAATAAACAGCCAAGGTGGTTTTGAGCGCCAATACCAAGTAGCGCCAGTGCCCGAAAAACTCATTGCCTATAAGCTTACTATTAGCGATGTAATTACCGCGCTTGAGGTTAATAATAGTAACCGAGGCGCAGGCTATATTGAGCGCTTTGACGGGCAATATTTAGTACGCTCGCCAGGGCAGTTAAAAACCATTGATGACATAGCTAATACCGTTATAGCTAAGCGCGACGATGCACCTGTACGCATTAAAGATGTGGCTAACGTGCTTTTAGGCAAAGAGCTTAGAACCGGCGCTGCGACTTATAACGGCGAAGAAACCGTGCTCGGCACCGCCATGATGCTAATTGGCGAAAACAGCCGCGTAGTGGCAAAAGCGATGGCTGATAAGTTAATTGATGTACAAAAAAGCTTACCCGCTGGCGTTATTGTAGAAGCGGTTTACGACCGTACAACTCTTGTTGATAAAACCATAGCAACCGTGCAAATCAACTTATTTGAAGGTGCCGTTTTAGTGATAGTGATTTTGCTATTACTGCTGGGTAATGTAACGGGCGCGCTTATTACGGCAATGGTTATTCCGTTGAGTATGTTGTTTGCTATTACCGGTATGGTGGGTAATCGCGTATCGGGTAACCTAATGAGCCTAGGCGCAATCGATTTTGGTTTAATTGTTGATGGTGCTGTAATTGTAGTTGAAAACTGCCTGCGCCAATTAGGTATGGCTCAGCATAAACATGGCAGGCTACTTACCTTAAACGAGCGTTTAAATGTAGTGACCGCAGCCACCAAAGAAGTATTTACACCGGCTGTATTTGGCATTGTTATTATTATGCTGGTTTACTTACCTTTATTTGCACTAAGCGGCGTTGAAGGCAAAATGTTTCAGCCAATGGCGTTTACTGTAGTTGCGGCGTTAATTGGCGCACTTATATTTGGTGTTACCTTTGTGCCAGCTGCTATTGCAGTGTTTGTTCGCGGTAAGGTTGATGAAACCGAAAATGCAGTCATGCGCGGCGTTAAAAAAGTGTATAAACCATTACTTGGTATATCGCTTAAATTACCGTGGCTGATGGTGGGTATAGCCACGGCATTAGTATTGGTGCTTGGTTTTAAAGTTAAAAACATGGGCGCAGAATTTTTACCGAAACTTGATGAGGGCGATATTGCTATGCACGCACTGCGCATTACCGGCACTGGTATTGAGCAATCTGTGCAAATGCAAAAAGAGCTTGAACAAGCCATATTAGATCAGCCTGAGGTTGCTAACGTATTTTCAAAAATTGGTACTGCCGATGTAGCAAGCGATCCTATGCCGCCCAATGTTGCCGATACTTTTTTAATACTCAAACCGCAAGATGAGTGGCCTAATCCAGCACTCACTAAAGCAGAATTAGTTCAGCAAATTCGTAGCCGTGTTAACGATGTACCAGGTAATAATTACGAATTTACACAACCAATAGAAATGCGCTTTAATGAGTTAATTGCTGGCGTGCGCGCCGATGTGGCACTGCGTATTTATGGTGACGACTTAAGCGTACTTAAAGAGTTTGGCGAAAAAGCCACAGGGCTAATGCGTAATATTGCAGGCGCTACCGATGTACGTTTGGAGCAAATGGAAGGATTGCCAACACTTTCGGTAACACCAATGCGCGACCATATGGCGTTATTGGGTTTAAGCGTAAACGATATTCAACAAACACTTGCCGCCGCCGTTGGTGGTGTGCAAACCGGGCTAATTTTTGAGGGCGATAAACGTTTTTCGTTATTAGTGCGCCTTGATAAACGTTGGTCTAGTGATGTATCTGCTCTTGCTCGTTTGCCAGTTGCTTTACCTAAAGATAGTAACCCAGAACTTGCATTTGTACCGCTTGGCGAAGTAGCGACAATCAGCATTGAAAAAGGGCCTAATCAAATAAACCGCGAAAGTGGTAAGCGCAACGTCGTGGTAACTGCCAATGTAGAGGGGCGCGATTTAGCAAGCTTTGTAAGTGATGCGCAAGCAAGCATGAATGAATCACTTAACTTACCAAGCGGCTATTGGCTTGAATACGGCGGCACGTTTGAGCAGCTACAATCGGCAAGTAAGCGATTGTCGTTGGTTGTGCCGGTCACTTTACTGCTTATATTTGGCTTACTGTATAGCGCCTTTGGATCGCTTCGTGATTCATTGATTATATTTAGTGGTGTGCCACTGGCATTAACGGGGGGTGTGCTTGCGTTATTGCTGCGCGATATGCCGCTTTCAATATCAGCGGGTGTGGGGTTTATTGCCCTAAGTGGTGTCGCGGTATTAAACGGTGTGGTTATGCTGTCGTTTATTAAGCAGTTACGAAGCGACGGCTTAAGTTTGTTTGAAGCAATTCACAGCGGCGCATTACAACGCCTGCGCCCAGTACTGATGACGGCGCTGGTGGCAAGTTTAGGCTTTATACCTATGGCGCTTAATACAGGAACGGGTTCTGAGGTGCAAAGGCCACTTGCAACGGTAGTGGTTGGCGGGATTATTTCATCAACGTTACTAACACTGTTAATTTTGCCCGCGCTTTATAAGTTAGTACATTCTAAATTTACTAAAAAAGCAGAAGCTGAATTAGCTTAAAGACTAGCTATTGATAATGTAATAAAAAAAGCAGCTGTACTTACAGCTGCTTTTTTATTTGGATATTATTTAGCAAAAATACTACATTAATTATATTGAAACAGATTATCCCAACGCTCATCTAATATCGCTTTTGCGTGTTCTAAATTGATTGCGCTATACACATCACTAGTGCACGTTACCAAACGCATGCGTACCAGCTTTTCAAGTGCGTCGCTAATTTCAAAATCAAGATCGCACTGGTATTTGCTTTTAAACCAATGCTCTATTTTTTCATCAAGCGTTTGGGCGGTTAAGCCGCTTTCTGATTTTAGTAAAAAGGTATACGCCAGCAGGGCTTCTTTTATGTCTTCTTCTTCGGCGGCGTCAATAAGCGTGTGAAAAACACCCGCGTTGTTATCGAGGTTTTTAAAGTAGAGATTATCGCTAAGCGCTTTCATAAATTTTATTTTACGGTTTTTAAACTTACTCCATTCTTTAAAAATAAAGCTGCCAAAAACCCCCATACCAATAGCAAAAGTAATAAAATGTTGCTGGGTCATTGCTACAGCTTCATTTCTAAACCCACCCCAAAAAGCAAGTAAGGCAAACAGCAATACTATTGATGCACCAAGTTTAGTTATAAGTACCACTGCGCCGCCAACTAAAGCTGATGAGCCAATAATGATTTTATCGATAGGGCGCATGCGTACTTCGCTATTAGGAAATAGCATTTCGAGATCAGCCTTTGGTACATTTTGAAATAGCTTTACTATGGTTGAGCTTGGCTCAAATCCCATTGGCGTTTTATTTTTAGCTGCAAAATAAGCGCTATCTTTAAAGCGAATAAACACCGCAACACGGTCGTAATTAGTAAAGTGCAGCGGCTTTTTACGCAAGCCCCAAAAGCTGGTAATGGTTTCAGTGAGTTGCGACTCGCCTCGGCGATAAAATACCACTTCTTCAAAATCGTCAAATTCAACTTCAAGGCGCACCTTAAATAGTGACTCTTCATTTAATGCATCTTGTAAGTCTTCATTGGTGATCACTTCAAAATTAGCGGCATTAAGCACCTTAGCAAAATCTTTAGCAAACTCACGTTGGCACTGCGCTTTTTGATCAGCCGATACTGGCGCTAACGATCGCGTGTCACTGTTGGGATCAAACGGTGCGTAGTTGTTTTTAAGTGATTCAAGTGCTGAGTGGTAATCGTAATGAATAAGGCTCGCTAGTAAATCACAAAATTGTTTAAACGAGGTCTGTTGTGTGTTGTTATTAAGCTCTTCGCTACACATATCAACAATATCTTGCTTTCTAAAGGGAATAAAACGCGCACTTTGCATAAATTAATAACTACTGTGACAGGGAATCTAACTGCATGGGCACATAATAAAATATTCTTATGAATATTACTAATTTGTTAATGCATTAGGGCGTGTTGAACATTGGTGGTTGAATTTGCAGCTGTGTGTTTGGTTTTTAGGCAAGGCAGAGCCTATGTAGTGTGGTTATTCCCCATAAATAAGGCGATAACGCAGCATAAATACCAAACATGCGCTGCCCTCTGGGTTCTTTCTAGGGACGATTAACTCTTTGTTGCTCGATTTTTACTTAGCCCACTAGGTTACAAACCTCGCGCCGCGATTTAATCTTCCTTGGATTGAACAAATTTCAATCCACAAAGATCAATATGCCCTAGGACCTGATAAATTTAGTGCATTGTTTTCAGCGTGTATTAACCTAAGTATGTAATTATTAGTTTGTTAAACAATCTAGTTTTATTTACAAGTGAAAAAGGAATGACTATGGCTATTCAAAAAAAGCTCAAACAAAAAACACGCCAATTTATAGATTCAAAGCATATGCTTAGCGGTATTACGGTGGCGTCGTTTTTAGAGTCGACCATAGTTCCTATCCCACTTGAAGCCGTGCTTGTGCCACTCATGCAAGCGCGTCGTGAAAAATTATGGCTCATTGCACTAATGGCTACGTTAGGATGCATTGTTGGTGCGTTATTTGGTTATGCTTTAGGTTATTACTTATTTGATGCGGTTGGAGATTGGGTTATTAATACGTTTTCGAGTCCCGAGCAATTTGAAAACGTTAAACAGCAGATGCAAGACCAAGGGTTTTGGTTTGTAATAACACTGGGTATTGTGCCTATTCCTTTTCAAATCGCGATGCTTGCAGCAGGGGCAACTAAGTACTCTATCTGGTTATTTTTATTAGCGAGCGCAATAGCACGTTCAATTCGTTATTTTGGCTTAGCGATAGTGGTGTATTACGCAGGTAATCAAGCTGAGCGTATTATTAGCAAACATAAAACTAAAGCGATGATTGGTTTAACTATTTTAGTGTTAGGTTTGTGGGGGCTAAGTACTGTAATTTAGGCGTATAATTGAGTGTTTATGGTTTTATTTTCAATAGTGTTAATGTGCTATAATTTTTTTATGCGGTATTTTGAGCCAAGTGCAAGTAATGATAAAAACAATTAAACAGATACTTAACCCTTTTAACTTTGTTAAAATGGGTTGGCTAAATAAAATATTTACACTAATTTTACTCGTGTACACTATTGCCTTTTCAACTTATAGCCTTATTTATTTCCCGCCTTTACGAGTACAAAGTAACTTATATGGATTTACTACCGACTTTATTAACTTAATGGTAATAGTGTTCCTTTTTTGGATGGTGCAGTGTTCTGGGCTTTCTAAATTAGCCTATTTATTTTCAAGTGCTGGATTACTTTTTTGGGCTATGGGAAATATAGCCGATGTGATTGATGAATTAGTCGTTCAGCCTTATTGGGTGAGTGTTTATTTTGAGGATTTATTTCGTACATCAGGGATGCTGTTAACATCCTATGGCTTGTTTAAAACCATGCGTTTTATGCAAAGTATTCGCAACAAATTATTTTTAGAACTAACCATTGATGATTTAACAAAAGTGTCTAATCGGCGCTATTTTTATCAGCACGCTAAAAATATTAGCGTATCGCCTTATACAATTTTAATTATTGATATAGACCATTTTAAATCAATAAATGATGATTTTGGGCACGACATGGGCGATAAAATACTTAAGGAACTAGCAGGTAAGTTTAATAGTTTATTTTTAGAACAAAATGTTTTTTCTCGTTTAGGTGGTGAGGAGTTTGGGGGGTATTTACCCACTAGTAATATGGCTGAAGTAGCTAATTTTACCCAGCAGTTAATTAGCCTTGCCCAAACTATTCATATTAAAAATAATCGTTTTTTGACTGTGAGTATTGGCGTGGCTTTACAAAAAAATGATGAGCTACTTGATCAAGTTATGAAGCGAGCCGATTTAGCATTATATGCAGCAAAAAAGAATGGTCGAAACCGTGTAGAAATACATAGTTAAAATAAGGTTATACACATGTAGGGAAACATAGGTACACTAATAAAGTAAAAATAACAACAGAGTGTGCCATGGATGATTTAGTTGGTTTAGCCGTAATATTTATATTAGTCGTTGTAGTTGGGGCTATTTGTGGCCTAATTGCGTTAGTGCAGCTTAATACCTTGAAGCAAAGTGTAGCGCTTTTAAAGGCAAAAGTGGCTGAGCTACAATCAAGTAATACAGCGCAAAAACAAACGCCACCACCAAATGCAGACACTACACAATACCAGATACCAATAGTAACCGCTGAAACATATAAACCTGAATCCATAAACTCTAGTCCAGCAATTCAACCTCAAGTTATAACTAAATCCAGCGTTAACGCGGTTAAGATAAAACGCGAAACAACATCTCCTATCGAATTATTATTTAATAAATTCCGTACAGGATTTGAACAAAACTGGATGACGTGGATAGGCGCAATAGCGCTTGCGTTTGGTGGCATATTTTTAGCTAAATATAGTTTAGAGGCTGGATTATTATCGCCAGTAATGAGGCTGAGTTTAGGTGGCTTATTTGGCCTTGGCTTAATTGCAGCTGCAGCATATTTACATCATAAACGCATTGTATTTGAAGGCTTTAATAATTACATACCCGCAGCACTTGCCAGTGGTGGGTTTATTACCTGTTTTGCTTTAACGCTTTTAGCTTACAGTGGCTACGATATGCTTAGCCCTAGCGTGGCATTTTTTGCACTGGCAGTTATTGCAATTAGCGCAAGTGCGATGGCACTTAGGCTAGGCCCATTATTGGCTGTATTAGGTATTATTGGCGCTTACAGCGTACCAATATGGGTTAGCACTGGCAGTGGTAACTTATTTGCATTATTTATGTATGTTGGCTTTGTAAGTTTGTCAGCCGCGTTAGTTGCACATAAAGTACAGAGAGCTTGGTTGTGGTATTTATTATGGGCAGGGCACATTGGCTGGTATTTAGTTGGTTTTACATTACTCAAAATTAATACCGTGTGGTTAATGGGGGCGTTTGCTTTACTTAGTATTGTAGGGTTAATTGCTATACCGCGCTTAGGCCTAAAACTGAATATTATTGAACATCGCCCGCACAGTTTAAAACGCTTAATTAAAGTGCTTCCAGATCACCTCTTATTACTCGCTTTTATAGCGCCCTTAATATTTACCATGTTGATCAGTCACTTTGATATGCAGTGGCAAACAATCGGCGTGTTGAGCATTGTATTAGTATTGTTTTTAGTCCTTAAAAATAGCCGCTGGGATATTTGGCAGGGCGTAGCGTTAGTTATTTCAACGCTATTAGTGATAGGCGCTGAACGTACGCATCTTTCGCCAAACCTATTTGATGATGCACTCTTTATATTCAAAAATGAGTATGGTTTGGGTTTATTACTCGGATTGTTACTTACTGGATACGGGCTTTATTACGGTAAAAAACAGAGTAAGCGTTTGGCATTTCATGTAACGGCTGCGTTTAGTGTATTTGTAATGATAGCTACTTTATATACGCTTATTCCTAATTCTGCGTTAAGTACTGCATATCCACTTTGGGCCGTTGTATTGTTTGTAGTGGCGGCTATTTTAATAAAGCTAGCGCAATACAATACAACGCTTTTTCAGCGCTTTACCTACTGGGTAGGCGCTAACGCTAATATTACGTTAGCAATTACCATGCTACTAAGTGACAGCGGTTTAACTATTGCTCTTGCTGTGCAAGTATTACTTATAAGCGTACTTATTAAACGCTATGGCGTGCCTATGCCGCATTGGCCTATAAAAGCCTTAGTTGCTGCATTATTGTTGCGTCTTACGCTCTCACCTTGGACGCCAAGTTACGATGTGCTAACGGTATTTGGTCTGCATTGGAGTATTGTGGTTTATCCGTTATGTATTGCGTTATTTTTTGCCGCAGCTAGGTGCTTTAAAGTATCTCAATTAAAAGTATGGTTAGAAGGTGCGGCGCTTCATTGTTTAGCGCTTTTTATTACTACCGAAACAAGTTATCAGCTAGTAGGGCATTATCCGCAATTTGATTCACTTAACTTTTACGAACAAATACTCCTTACCTGTAACTGGCTGGCATTAGGGTGTGTGTATTTACACAGAGCAAAACTTGCCGGTACTTTAGCTAAGTTATATCAAGTAGCCGGCTTTACACTTGCTGCAT
Organism: Pseudoalteromonas sp. SG45-5; assembly: GCF_014164085.1. Taxonomy (NCBI): domain Bacteria; kingdom Pseudomonadati; phylum Pseudomonadota; class Gammaproteobacteria; order Alteromonadales; family Pseudoalteromonadaceae; genus Pseudoalteromonas; species Pseudoalteromonas sp. SG45-5. The sequence goes on from NZ_JACJEM010000017.1 coordinate 24,951, forward strand.
TAGCGGGGCTTTTTGCAATAAAGACACTGCTTGACGATAACCCATTATTTGAATCACTTTATATAGGTGAACTGCCAATATTTAACTGGTTATTACTGTTGTGGTTAGTACCTGCAGGATTAACGCTTTGGCTGGCCAAGCTTGTAAAATCAATAAATGCTAAAGCTACGCCATTTATATTGGCCGTTGCGGGTGGCTTTATATTATTGGCAATAAACAGCTTTATTCGCCAATACTGGCAAGGTCCTTACATTTACTTATCAAAAGGCGCAAGCAATGCAGAGCTTTATAGCTACTCTGTTATTTGGTTAGTATTGGGTGCGGGTACTGTTATTTTTGGTCATTTAAAAAATCAATTATTAATACAAAAAGTAGGCCTAGGCATACTAGCTGCCGTTATTGTTAAAGTGTTTTTAATTGATATGGCTAACTTGGAGGGCTTACTTAAAGCGCTTTCGTTTATTGGTTTAGGGCTTTCGTTGGTGGGGTTAAGTTGGTTGTTCCAAAAGCTTAGAAGCCGAGTAAATCCAGTTTAATTTTATGAACACTTTATAAAGCAAAGCCCAGTGAAGATACTAGGGCGTGTTGACCTTTTGTGATTAATTTTGCAGCAGACTGTTTGGTATTTAGGCAAGGCAGAGCCTATGTAGTGTGGTTATTCCCCATAAATAGGCTATAACGCAGCATAAATGCCAAACATGCGCTGCCCTTTGGGTTCTTTCTAGGGACGATTAACTCTTTGTTGCTCGATTTTTACTTAGCCCACTAGGTTACAAACCTCGCGCCGTGATTAAATCGCCCCTAGATTGAACAAATTTTAATCCACAAAGGTCAACACGCCCTAGGCTTTTTGTTTTACGCGATTACTTGATAGTTTTTAACTAGAACACTTGTTACTCGCTTATTATGTGCTGTGGTTAAGCAAGGCTTTTAGTTTGCCTGGTTTAATTGGCTTACTCAAATAATGAATATTGGCCGCTTTAGTTTCTTGTTTCAGCTCGGTGTCGCGTACTGCGGTAATTAAAATAGCGGGTATTTGGCTTTGCCAAATTTCACGCAGCGTTTTTATGAGAGTTATGCCGTCGCAATCACTACCTAATTGATAATCCATTAAAATAACATCGGGTGCCCCGTTTTGTTTCGCGTAAGCTAATACATTATCCACGTTATCAAATAGTGTGTAATTGGCCTGCCATTTTTGAAGTAAGCTTGCCATAGCTGCTAAATTCTCGGGATCGTCGTCTACGGCAACTATATTAATTGCTGCACGGTTTTCTATTAAGCTACTTGTGGTATTTTTTTGTTGTAAAAACTGAATATCGCCGTAAGGCACTTCAATACTAAAACGACTGCCTTTATTGGGTTTTGAATGAAGATGTAGTGGTAAGCTAAGTAAATCAGCCATTCTTTTAACTACGCCTAATCCTAAGCCAACTCCTTTGTTATCGCGTGATTCAACGCGGTAAAAGTCATTAAATATTTTGGCTTGCTCAACTTCACTAATACCTGGGCCGGTATCCCACACTTCTATCAGTAAATTATGTTTACGGTTTCTACAGGCAATTAATACGCGGCCTTTATCGGTGTATTTAACGGCATTAGACACCAAATTTTGAATAATTCGGCGCAAATAAGTTATATCGCTGTGCACTACTTGCTGATTTGAACGCACACTTAGTTTTATCCCTTTATCGCTCGACATAATAGCGTATTCACTTTGCAGTGGTGCTAAAATATCTTCAATATAAAAGTGCCGTGGAGTGGGGGTCATCGCTCCTTGTTCTAGTTTGGCTATTTCAAGCAAGGCTGACATTAAATGCACGGTTGAGTCGAGGCTATCACCTAGTTTGTCAAAGTTATTTCGGTTGGAGCTATCAAGTTGTTTTTCGTTTATGGCTGCAAGGTATAAGCGTGCTGCATTTAATGGTTGCAAAATATCGTGACTAGCAAGAGCTAAAAAGCGTGTTTTACTGTCGTTAGCTTGCTCTGCTTCTCGTTTGGCCAAAGTAAGTGCTTGCTCTGTTTTCACGCGGCTGTCTATTTGTGCTTGCAAGTCTTTATTAATTGTTTGCACTTCTTGAGTACGCGCTTCAATACGGTTTTCAAGATCCATGTTTACTTCTTCAAGCGCATTTTGTGTACTTATGTGGGTTGTAATATCCGAAAAGCTGGTAACAAAACCGCCATCGGGCAGTGGATTACCAATCATCTCAAATACTTGGCCATTTCGGCGGTGACGAATAAAGTGATGGGAACTGCCGTATCTCAAATGCTGTACACGTTTTTCTACTTGGCGTTCTATTTCACCAGGGCCACATTCACCGCGCTCTGCGTTATATCTAATAATATTTTCTATGGGTTGGCCTACTTCCAAAAACCCTTCAGGGTAGCCAAACATTTCGCTGTAACGCTTATTCCAAGCTACAAGATTTAAGTCTTTATCAACAACCGAAATACCATGACTTAAATTTTCAAGAGAGGTAAATAACAGGTTCTGGTTAAATTGCAGAGCTTGTGTAGTTTCGTCAAAAAAGTTTACAACCTCTTCAAATGCCATGCGTTTACCGGAGGAAACCGTGTGTATTAACGCTTGCGCCGACGATGCGCCCAGCACACCCGTCAATGCGCGTTCGCAGTAGGCAATAAACTCAGGTTCTGGGTGAGCGTTGTTATCACTTAGGTGATGAGCAAGTGCGTAATGCGCTAATATTTGCTGGCTACGTTGGATCCCTAAAAAGGTTTGCAGTAATATTTTAAAGTCGTAAACCGTGGCTTTTACGTCTTTATTTAGGCGTCTTGATAAAATTGCCTGATCTTTTGGATTAACAAAGGCAGCCGCCTGAATCTTATCAATTAAGCGCTCCTCTGCGCCTAATGAAAAGCTAATGTAACAGCCAATATTAGCAAAAAGCGCGATGAGCGTACCTCGTGTAATAAGTGTTTGCTGAAGCTCACTGGTAAGTGTGTTACCGGCATCTAAAATTGGCAGCATTAAAAATAGTATCCAGCAAATAAAGCCTGCGACTAAACCTGCATAAACGCCATAGGCATGACCTTTTCGCCAATATAAACCGCCTACAATTGAAGGTAGTAATTGTGTAACAAGTGAAAATGCCACTAACCCCATACTCGCTAATGCACTGCTGTGGCCAAACCATTGTTGGTAAAAGTAGGCCAAGATTAAAATGCCAGCAATAGCGAAGCGTCTTACGAGTAAAATTTGCGATTTGTAGCTGGTGGTAATTAAATTACGTTTAAATTTTCGACGTAGTATTAGCGGCAGTACTACATCGTTTGAGATCATGGTGCTTAGTGTTAGTGTTGCGACCACTATCATTGCAGTGGCGGCCGACAATCCGCCTATAAATACAAAAGTGGTTAAAAAGGCATTGTCGTTAATTAATGGTAGGGCAAGTACAAAGCTGTCGGGGGAATAACCACTGCCAATTTCGGGATGGATAGCGGCAGTGGCAATAGGTAAAATCATTGCTGCCGTTAATAGCAAATACAGCGGAAAAGCCCAGCGAGCAGTCAGTAAATGGCGTTTGTTTTGATTGTCGACAACGGTTACATGAAATTGGCGAGGCAAACATATAATAGCTGCCGCAGCCATGAGTGACTGGCCTATAAAGTTAAAACTAAAAAAGTTAAAATCTGCCCAATGATCCCAAATAGAATTTGTTACTTTATTTGTAGTTGCTTCAGGCAAATTTAATAAAGTAAATACTGCAAGCCCTGCAACAGCCATGAGTGCAATAAGCTTTATCATCGATTCAAACGCAACAGCAAGCATTAACCCCGAACGATATTCTGTTACATCAACTTTGCGGGTGCCAAAAAATATTGCAAATAAGGCCATGATTAATGTAGCCGATAGAGCAAGCATATCGCCCGATATTTTAGTGCTACTTTGCAGCAATAAAAAACTACTGCTGAGCGCTTTTAATTGCAGTGCAATATAAGGAATTGTAGCCAGTAGTGCGATAACAGTAACCATAATGGCAGTGGTTTGACGCTTGCCATAACGGGCTGAAATAAAGTCAGCAATAGTGGTTATATTTTGCTTTTTACTTACTAATACCAGTTTGCGTAAAAAACCTTGTCCGAAAAAAAATAATAATGCGGGACCAAGTAAAATGGGTAAATAACTCCAACTGCTTGTAGCCGCTGTGCCTACCGACCCATAGTAAGTCCATGAGGTACAATAAATCCCTAATGAAAAAGAATAGACAAAGGGGTGGTGACTGATGCGTTTTGCTAAAGGTGTTGTTTTATCGCCCCAGTTAGCCAGCCAAAACAGCACCCCTATATATCCCAAAGCAACAATAATGAGTACGGCAGTCATGTTGTTATTAAACCTTATTATTTTAAATAGTCCCTCACCCTATGAGGGATTAACACAATACCAGAACTGAGGTTAAGTGTGAGACTTGAATTTAAAATAAAACTTTCACTTTATTTCTATGTTATTGAATATTAAAAATAAAAATAAAATCATCTCACGCATTAGACTAATGTCGCATTAATAACCAACTTACCAATTTAATAGTAAAGCCAATTAAAAAATTAAGCTAACCAATTGAAATAATATAGAAATATATAAAACACGTTTGAATGATAAAAGCAGCTTACGTAAACGTTAATAAGCTGTTACGACTATGGTCTCAATTCAATATGTAACCAGCGTTGCTAAATTGATAGGTGAAGATAAAAAACCACTCATCGCGATATTGCGGTGCTTAAAGGGGAAAATAAAAATGGCTTTTAAAGATGAAGAACAAGCAAAAGCTTATTGGGCAGAAAACATTTCGCTGTTATTTAAACTATTAGCAGTGTGGTTTATTGTGTCTTTTGGCTTTGGCATATTACTGGTTGATGTACTTAATGAAGTGCATTTTTTTGGGTTTAAACTTGGCTTCTGGTTCGCCCAGCAAGGCGCGATTTATACCTTTGTTGCTTTGATTTTTGTGTACGTTTTCAAAATGAATACGTTAGATAAAAAATACGGCGTAGACGAATAGGAGCTAAGCAATGGATGTTCAAACACTCACGTTTTTAATTGTTGGTTTAAGCTTTGCGCTTTATATCGGCATAGCAATTTGGGCCCGTGCGGGTTCAACTAAAGAGTTTTATGTAGCGGGCGGCGGCGTACCTCCTCTTGCTAATGGTATGGCAACAGCAGCCGATTGGATGAGCGCCGCGTCGTTTATTTCAATGGCGGGTATTATTTCGTTTGCAGGTTACGATGGCAGCGTTTACTTAATGGGGTGGACTGGTGGTTATGTATTATTAGCCATGTGTTTAGCGCCTTACTTACGTAAATTTGGCAAGTTTACCGTGCCTGACTTTATTGGCGACCGTTACTATTCACGTACCGCACGTTTAGTGGCAATTGTATGTGCCATATTCATTTGTTTTACTTACATTGCAGGGCAAATGCGTGGCGTAGGCGTGGTATTTTCACGCTTTTTAGAAGTAGAAATTGAAACCGGTGTTTACATCGGTATGGTAATTGTATTTTTCTACGCCGTACTTGGCGGTATGAAAGGCATTACCTACACGCAAGTAGCGCAGTACTGTGTACTTGTATTTGCCTACCTTGTACCAGCCATTTTTATCTCGATGATGATGACAGGTCACTTCTTCCCACAAACCGGTTTTGGTGCCACATTAATAGGCAGCGATGGCGTGTACGTACTTGATAAATTAGACGGCTTAAGCGCCGAACTTGGTTTTGCACAGTACACTGAAGGCTCTAAGAGCATGATTGACGTGTTTGCTATCACTGGTGCGTTAATGGTAGGTACTGCTGGTTTACCTCATGTAATTGTTCGCTTTTTCACTGTGCCTCGCGTAAAAGACACGCGTATTTCTGCCGCATGGACTCTTGTGTTCATCGCGATTGTTTACACTACAGCACCTGCGGTTGCAGCCTTTGCTCGAGTAAACATGGTTGACACTATTAATGGTAAAGACGGTAGCGGTACAGCTTACGCAGAAGCACCTGCATGGATTAAAAACTGGGAACGTACAGGTTTAATTACATTTGATGATAAAAACGGCGATGGCAAAATGTTCTACACGGCGGGTAAAATCACCGATCCGAACAGTGCTAACGAAGTAAACGTAGACCGCGACATTATGGTATTAGCAAATCCAGAGATTGCTAACTTACCAGCATGGGTAATCGCACTTGTAGCTGCTGGTGGTATTGCAGCAGCATTATCTACAACAGCAGGTTTACTACTGGTTATTTCGACCTCCGTTTCGCACGATTTACTCAAGCGAACCCTCAAGCCTGATATTACCGATAAGCAAGAGTTACTTGCAGCGAGGTTAGCAGCCATGGTTGCTATTGTTATCTCCGCGTACTTTGGTATTAACCCGCCTGGATTTGTGGCATCCGTAGTGGCATTTGCCTTTGGTTTGGCGGCAGCGAGTTTCTTCCCTGCAATTATTATGGGTATATTCTCTAAAACAATGAACCGAGAAGGCGCAATTGCAGGCATGGTAACAGGTATAGGCTTTACAGCTGCGTATATCATCTTCTTCAAGTTTGTTAGCCCAGAGCTAAACAGTCCTGAAAACTGGTTCTTAGGTATTTCGCCTGAAGGTATTGGCTTAATTGGTATGATTATTAACTTTGCAGTTGCTGCACTTGTTCTTAAATTTACTCAACCAACACCTGTTGAAATTCAAGAAATGGTAGAAAGTATTCGCAATCCTAAAGGATCTGCAGAAGCACACGATCACTAAGCTCACTTAAAAAATCATAAAAGCCCGACTTAAGTCGGGCTTTTTATTTGTACGAAAAATGAGTACATTGGTGTTGTGTATACTTTTTAATGAGTACAAAAATGAGCGTAGAACAACAAGAAATAGCCCAGTACGTATGCTTGCAAGCGCCATTTAGCCTAATTGATAGCAGTGCATGTGAGTACTTTGTAAGTCATCTCGATATTATTTACCTCACTCGCGAAAACCAAGCGCAATGGCTACAAAGTGAAAGCCCTCGGTTATTTTTAATTCGCTCAGGTTTATACGATCTAGTTGATGCTAAAGGCGACGTTGTTACGCGTTTAGCACAAGGTGATTACTTTGGTTTTCCATCGTTATTAACAGGTGAAGCGATTCAAAATAGGCTAGAAGTACAAAAAGAAGGCATAGTGTATATGCTCTCCCAGGCGCATTTCGATTTTTTGCGTCGAGAATACAAATCTTTTGAGCAATATTTTGTACGTGCTCACGCCAATCGGTTATTGTCATCCCACTATAAAAGTAAAAACGATAGCTGGTCTGAGCGTAAAATATCAGAGTTGATGACGCGCACAGCCATCACACTTACGCCCGATGCTAGCATTAGACAAAGTGCTAAAAAAATGAAACAGCATGGCGTATCGTCAATTATGATAACGGAGCACTTACATTTAGTTGGCGTGGTGACCGACCGCGATTTGCGTAATCGCGTACTCGCTGATGAGGTCGATCCGCAAGATGCCGTCAGCAGTATTATGACCGCCAAACCCAAATTTATATTTGAAAATAATCGGGTGTTTTCGGCGCTGCATTTAATGCTTAAATACAATATCCACCATTTACCCGTGCTTGATGAAAACCATAATCCTATTGGTATGCTTACAAGTACCGACTTATTGCGCCAGCAAAAAAGCGACCCAGTACAACTTATAGGGCGTATCTATAAAGCGCACACAATTACCGATCTAAAACGCTATGCAAAAGAAATTCCCGAACTACTTCGCAGTTTTTCATACAATATTGACGACATATCGCTAATTGGTAAATTATTGAGCGGCTTAACCGATGCGCTTACATCTCGTCTTATTCATTTATTTCAAGAAGATCATGGCGCAGCGCCAACCAGCTTTAGTTTTATTTGTTTTGGCTCACAAGCACGCGAAGAGCAAACTCTACATTCAGATCAAGATAACGGCTTATTACTCCCTAACGACTTAACGAGCGAGCAGCAAGCTTACTTTAAAAGCATGGGAGAGTTTGTCTGCGAGCAGCTTGTTGAATGCGGTATTAGACGTTGCCCTGGTAATATTATGGCAAGCAGCGATTTGTGCAGAATGAGTGTAAACGACTGGAGTGAGCGTTTTTTTAAATGGATAAAAAGCCCCACGCCCGATGCGATGCTTAACTGTAAGATATTTTTTGACTTGCGATTTATTGAAGGTTCAAATGCCTTATATACCGCTTTTTGCGAGCAGCTAATTCGTATATCGCGTAACGACTTATTTTATGCTGCTATGGCAACTGACATTAGTAGTAACAGCGTGCCTATTGGTTTATTTAATAAATTTAAAACCGAAAAAACTGATAAAAATAATAAATACATAGATTTAAAAAAACGCGGTGTCGTGATCATAAACGACATAGTGCGGTTATACGCTTTAAAAGCCGGTATTAGGCGTGCTAACACGCAAGAGCGGTTGGACGCGCTGTTAAAACATAAACTGATCAGCAAAGAAGATATATACAATCTAAAAGATTGCTGGCGATTTTTAACGCAGCTTCGCTTAAGTACGCAAATAAACGAAGAGGGCTTGCCGAGTAATTGCATTAATCCTAATAAATTAAACTCACTAGAGCGTCATCAGCTAAAAGAAGCGTTTTACCTTGTTAAGCAAGCGCAGCAAGCCGCCGCGTTTAAATTTGCTCGCGGCAGTTTGTAGAGCATGGTAAAACAGCTACTTACTCGGTATTTAAAGCGCCGCAGGTTACTAGGCAAAAACGCCTTACATCAACGCTACTTAGTGATTGATTTAGAGCTTACCGGCCTTGATGCCAAACAGCACGAAATTGTATCGGTAGCGTGGGTGGAAATAGATAATCAATGTATAAAAATGAGTGAGTCGCAGCACATTATCAATAAAGACGTAAAAAGCCTCGAACAAAGCCCTGTTTATCACGGTATAAATGACGATGCGGTAGCAAAAGGGCAAAGTTTACACAGTATACTAACGCGACTAAGCAGCCACTTTAGTGATTGTATTTTAGTGTTTCATAATGCCATGCTCGATTGGGGCTTTTTAAAAATAGCCCTAAAAAATGCTAATATAACAACGCGGCCTAAACTGATACTCGACACCCTCCACATCGAGAAAAAGCGCTTACTCAACCAATCAACTGAAATAAAACAAGATGATTTAACCCTTAATGCCTGTCGCACACGTTATGAGTTACCAAGTTATCATTGTCATCATGCGTTAACCGATGCACAAGCGACCGCCGAGTTACTGCTAGCCCAGTGCCATCAAATAAGCCGTGGTAGAGAGCTAAAAGTAGCCGAGTTGACGTAGGTTGGGTAGAGGACAGCGACACCCAACGATAAAACGCCTTATAGTTTAACACCGAGGTTTAGTGATAGAGAGTTTACTTTTATTGTTATCTGTATGACTATAGGTACAGTTAAGTAATCATTTTCTAACTAATCACTTCAAGGAACGAATATGAAACTCATTATCACTATTTTTCTAACATTATTCCCACTTATCACTTTTGGTAATTCAAGCTTACCTGCCAATCGTCATATTGCAGTGCAAGGTACTGCAGAGGTATTAGCAGTGCCTGATATGGCTAACATTTCTTTTGAAGTAATAAGCACTAAAGATACGTTGCTTGAGGCGAAACGTGACGTTGATAAACGAGTTAACTTGCTAACCAAAGGAGCAGATAGATATGGTATTGCGCAAGGCGATATTTTTATCTCTGGTTTAACAAGTCATGTAAATAATATGATTGGTATAGAAAAAGGTACTATTTCAGGTGATAAGTACCTAGCGCGAAAAAGAATTAAAGTAACGTTAAAAGATATTGAAAGAACAGATGATTTTATTGAATTTGCACAAAGCGTAAAAATAAATAATGTTATGGAAATTGAAAGCTTATCTTCAAAAGGATCTAAATTAGAGGCAAAAGCAACACAAGCAGCAATAGATAACGCTAAAGCTAAGGGAAGCATGCTTGCTAAAGCATTTGGCGCTGAACTTGGAAAAGTTTATAGTATTAATTCAACTGCTAATCATCAAAGATACCCTACAAATAACGTTAAGAGTTTTATTTTTTCAGGTTCGGGTGCTAACTCAAATCCATTCGAACAGGTGCGGTATGTGGATGAAACAATAATTTTTACATCATCAATAAGTGTAGTGTTTGACCTAGAAATAAAATAACAATGAGGACACACAATGGAATTAAACTATTTATATATTGGATTTGGTGTTATTGCGTTACTTAATGTAATAGTGAGTGAGTTTTTGGTAAAGCGAGATGACTTAGAAGTGTTTCAAAAAGCCGCTCAAATACTATTAGTATGGTTAATTCCGTTGTTTGCAGCAATTGGTTTATGGCTATTTTATCGTACGCAAGATAGGAGGGTAAACGTGCCTAAAAGCTTTGGTGGAGGTGCAGGAAATAGCACAAATATTGGCGGTGGCTTTTGAACAAGCGTTAATATGTTGCTTAAACAAAGGATTCTAATGGGCACTTTTTAAATGTTAATTCAAAGTTTCTAATGCTTCCCTCTTATAATCAGACCCAAGGTCGATTACAATACGGCCATCTAAAAGGTGTACTGCCTTTATCTGCACGTAACTAGAGTGGATTTTATATTTCATGGCAATCAAACTTGCAATTAATGGTTTTGGTCGTATTGGTCGAAATATTGTCCGCGCGTTATACGAGTCTGGTTTGAGCGACGATATAAAAATTGTTGCGATTAACGAACTTGCTGATCCTGAAGCTATTGCTCATTTATTAAAATACGACACATCTCACGGTCGTTTCTCTTTCCCTGTAAAACTTGGTGAAGACACCATTAGTGTGGCAGGCGATACCATTGCACTTTTTTGTGAAGAAAACCCTATTGAATTGCCTTGGCAAACGCTCGGTGTAGATATTGTACTTGAATGTACAGGGGTTTATCACTCGCGTGAACACGCGCAGTTACATATTACCGCAGGCGCTAAAAAGGTATTGTTTTCGCATCCGGCCGATAACGATGTTGATGCCACGATTGTGTACGGTATCAACGACGATGAGCTTAAAAGCGAGCACACAATTGTGTCTAACGGCTCGTGCACAACTAACTGTGTTGTACCGGTTATTAAAGTATTAGATGATGCATTTGGTATTGAGTCAGGCGCTATTACAACCATTCATGCGTCGATGAACGATCAACAAGTGATTGATGGTTATCATCATGATTTACGCCGTACTCGCGCTGCAAGTCAGTCTATTATTCCGGTAGATACAAAGCTCGCCCGTGGTATAGACCGTATTTTACCTAAATTTAAAGGCCGTTTTGAAGCCATCGCCGTACGTGTACCGACTATAAATGTAACAGCCATGGATTTAAGTGTAACGGTTAATGCTGATGTGGATTTAAATGCGGTAAATAACGCACTTAAAGCACAAGCGAAAGACCGCCTTGAAGGTATTTTAAGTTACACCGAAGAGCCACTTGTATCAGTTGATTTTAATCACGATCCACATTCTTGTATTATTGATGGCACGCAAACACGTGTTAGTCACAAACGACTGATAAAATTATTGGTGTGGTGTGATAATGAGTGGGGTTTTGCTAATCGTATGCTCGATACCGCGCGTGCGATGATGGCAGTAAATAAGTAATTTGATGTATTAACATAATAACTTTAAACGTATTTTTCAGGTTCAGTATCGTTAACTAAGGAGATGTTCATGTCGGTCATAAAAATGGCAGATTTAGATTTAAACGGCAAACGCGTATTAATTCGTGAAGATTTAAATGTACCAGTTAAAGCAGGTAAAGTGACGTCAGATGCGCGTATTCGTGCAGCGCTACCTACTATTAAATTAGCGCTTGAGATGGGTGCTAAAGTAATGGTTATGTCACACCTTGGCCGTCCTACGGAAGGGGAATATGATGAAGCGTTTTCGCTAGCACCTGTAGCTGATTACTTAAACGATGCTCTTGAGCAAACTGTACGCTTAGAAAAAGATTACCTAAACGGCGTTGATGTTGCTGATAACGAAGTCGTTGTGTTTGAAAACGTGCGCTTTAATAAAGGCGAGAAGAAAAACGACGAAGCGTTATCTAAACAACTAGCAGCGCTGTGCGATGTATACGTAATGGATGCATTTGGTACGGCTCATCGTGCACAAGCGTCTACCCATGGCGTTGGCTTATTTGCTGATGTTGCCTGTGCAGGTCCGTTATTATCAGCTGAGCTTGAAGCATTAGGCAAAGCACTTGATAATCCAGCTCGCCCATTAGTAGCGATTGTAGGTGGCTCAAAGGTATCAACTAAGTTAACTGTTTTAGATTCACTTTCTAAAATTGTTGATCAGCTTGTAACCGGTGGTGGTATTGCTAATACTTTTATTGCAGCAGCAGGTCATCCTGTAGGCAAATCGCTTTATGAAGCCGATTTAATGGATGAAGCAAACCGTTTATGTGCAGCAGCTAAAGCAAACGATGGCGAAATTCCAGTACCTACAGATGTAGTGGTAGGTAATGAGTTTTCTGACTCTGCAGTGGCTACGCTTAAAGATGTAAGCGAAGTAACAAGCGACGATATGATTTTTGATATTGGTCCTGATACAGCGAGCAAACTTGCAAAAATTATTGCAAATGCGGGCACTGTTGTATGGAATGGCCCTGTTGGTGTGTTTGAGTTTGATCAGTTTGGTAATGGCACACGTGCTATTGCACAGGCGATTGCTAACTCAAATGCATTTTCAATTGCTGGTGGTGGTGATACCTTAGCTGCGATTGATAAATACGGCATTAGCGACAAAATATCTTATATTTCTACCGGTGGTGGTGCGTTCTTAGAGTTTTTAGAAGGCAAAAAGCTGCCAGCAGTTGAAATGCTAGAATCTCGCGCTAAGTAATTTTAGTTGCGTAAGGTGAGGGTAATAACCCTCGCCGACAATTAATTATTAAATACCTCTCACCCTAATTTAATAGTTAATTTATACGGAATATTACTGCAAAGCAGTGGTTTTTCGTGGCGTTGTAATAACGCCAAACTAACAAATCCGTTCAAACTAGATAGTAGGGAACTACTATCGATAAATTGGAGAATACCCAATGGCTTTAATCAGTATGCGACAACTTTTAGATCATGCAGCAGAGCATGGTTACGGCGTACCTGCTTTTAACGTTAACAATCAAGAGCAAATGCGCGCAATAATGGAAGCGGCTGACAAAACAAACAGCCCAGTAATCGTGCAGGGATCAGCGGGCGCACGTGCTTATGCTGGTGCTCCATTTATTCGCCATATGATTTTAGCAGCCGTTGAAGAATGGCCACATATCCCCGTTGTTATGCACCAAGATCACGGCACATCGCCAGGTGTATGTCAGCGTTCAATTCAGCTTGGTTTTTCATCTGTAATGATGGATGGCTCGTTAATGAGCGACGGTAAAACCCCTTCAAGCTACGAATACAATGTAAACGTGACCCGCGAAACTGTTGCTATGGCGCATGCTTGTGGCGTATCGGTTGAAGGCGAGCTAGGTGTACTTGGTTCACTTGAAACGGGTGAAGCAGGCGAAGAAGATGGCGTTGGCGCAGAAGGTATTTTAACGACTGAGCAAATGCTAACAGATCCTGAAGAAGCGGCTGATTTTGTAAATAAAACACACGTTGATGCACTTGCAATTGCTTGTGGTACATCGCATGGTGCTTATAAATTTACGCGTCCACCAACCGATGATATTTTAGCAATTGATCGTATTAAAGCAATTCATGCACGTATTCCTAATACGCATTTAGTAATGCATGGTTCGTCTTCTGTTCCACAAGAATGGTTAGAAATAATTAATCAGTACGGTGGTGAAATTCCAGAAACGTATGGTGTACCAGTAGAGCAAATTGTTGAAGGTATTAAATTTGGTGTGCGTAAGGTCAATATTGATACCGACTTGCGTTTAGCATCTACCGGTGCAATTCGTCGTCATATGGCGTTAAACCCATCTAACTTCGATCCACGTAAATACCTAGCTGAAGCAACTAAAGCAATGACAGAGATTTGTGTTGCACGCTATAACTCGTTTGGTACCTCTGGTCAGGCAAGTAAAATTAAACCAATTTCACTCGATGAGATGCATCTTAAATACTTAAGCGGCGAGCTAGATCCTAAGATTAGATAATAGATTGGTTTTATTACTAAGCCAGTAACTTTGTTGCTGGCTTTTTAATGTCAGCCCTATTTATATTGCTGGTTACGGCTTCTATTGATCAGATCATTGTACTATCAACGCCGTACCTTGGGATCACGCATTTACTAACACAGCCTTTTCGGATCATTGCTTTACTAAGCCAATAGCACTTTGATGGGCTTTTAGACTCAAAAATAATCTGATTATTATTTATTTGTACAAACAATCAACAACTTATAATTTTGACTAGGTACAACTCTGATCTGGCGGTGGATCTGCTTGGTAAAAATTTGATCCTTTACCTTTTGCTTAGTAAAAATTAGATCTATTAATGTACATTGTGGTTGTTATATCGTCATGTTTATAGGTTTTTAAATGATTATTTAGCTATTTCAAAAACATCGATCTATAAAAACAGCTTTGTTAGTAAAATAATGATCCCAATAAATTGGCAACCCAGATAAATAAATAAAATGATCTAAAAGTCTAAAAACTACATTTTGTAAATTTATCGTAAATCACTTTTTTACTGACTCAAGTATTAAAAAGATTTTAAGAATATGACGTTAATGAGTTTTTTTGTCACTATTTTGTGTTTTTTTTACCATCATTTTAATTTACACGTTACACTTTCATAAAAATGTCATACTTAGTCATAATAATGAAAACTAATTCGATAGCCTAAGAGATAAATTGGAATGTCACGTAAAGTACTAGTCGTAGATGACGAAGCTCCTATCAGGGAGATGTTAGTTTTTGTTTTAGAGCAAAATGGATTTCAAGCAATTGAAGCAGAAGATTACGACTCTGCTATTGCAGCCATGGTAGAGCCGTACCCAGATATGGTTTTACTTGATTGGATGCTACCTGGTGGTAGCGGTATTCAAATTGCTAAAAAGTTTAAGCAAAACGAACATACCCGCCAAATCCCAATTATTATGCTTACAGCCCGTGGCGAAGAAGAAGATAAAGTGCGTGGCCTTGAAGTAGGTGCAGATGATTACGTTACCAAGCCGTTTTCGCCGAAAGAATTAATGGCGCGTATTAAAGCGGTTATTCGTCGTGTGTCACCAACCTCGCTAGAGGAAGCTATAGAAGTGCATGGCTTACGTTTAGACCCTATTTCGCATCGAGTTACCTCACAAGGGAATGAACTTGATATGGGGCCAACTGAGTTTAGATTACTGCACTTTTTTATGACTCACCCAGAGCGTGTTTATAGCCGTGAACAACTACTTGATCATGTATGGGGCACTAATGTTTATGTAGAAGATCGAACGGTTGATGTGCATATTCGTCGCCTGCGTAAAGCAATTGGCCCGTTAGGGCATGATCGCTTGGTGCAAACTGTACGTGGCGCGGGCTATCGTTTTTCGAGTAAACTATAATATATTGAAAAAAGAAACTTATTTGTAACGTACGTGTGTATTACTACTCTAAGGTAAAGTGAGTGTATGTATCGAGTTGTTAATAAGCAGGCGTTAGTAAAGCGTCTGTTTATCTATTTTTTACCCTTACTACTAATTGGTGTGCTAGTTGGCGCACCATTTTTGCTTTTATTTTTAGGATCTTTTTCCCTCCTTATTTGGCATTACCATCAACTATACCGTTTGAGCGATTGGCTTTTAAATCAGCGCAGTTTTAATCCGCCTGAAGGTGAAGGCGCGTGGGAGCAAGTATTTGAAGGCATTTACCACCTGCAACATCGCAACCGTAAAAAACGTAATGAACTTGCCGATTTAATTCGTCGTTTTCGCGATGGAGCAGAAGCCGTACCCGATGCCGTTATCGTATTACAAAATGATTTAAGTATTGTCTGGTGCAACCAATTAGCGCTTAAAGTACTTGGTCTGCAGTGGCCAACCGATCATGGTCAACGGCTTGATAATTTAATTCGTGAGCCTAAGTTTGCTAAATACATGCACAAAGGTGAATTTGACGATGCTCTCGAACTTGATAACGGGCATGCTGTAGAACAAATACTTGAGTTTAGGGTTATGCCGTACGCAAGCACACAGCTTATGGTTGTGGTGCGTGATGTAACGCGGTTGAAGCAACTAGAACAAATGCGTAAAGACTTTGTTGCCAATGTGTCGCATGAGCTACGTACTCCGCTTACGGTCGTTACGGGCTATCTTGAGATGATGGATAGCGACATGATGCCGCCACCGGCTATGTGGGGTAAAGCGCAAAAAACCATGCTTGAGCAATGTAAACGCATGGACAGTTTAGTGAGTCAGTTATTATCGCTTTCGCGTATTGAGGGCGCACGCCGTCAAGATAACGACAAAGCGATTAATGTCCCTCTGCTACTTAGTTATATTAAAACCGAAGCGCAATCAATCAATCAGGATAAAGGACACGAACTGATTTTTGATATAGATGACAGTTTAGATATTAAAGGTTCTGAGGATGAGCTGCGTAGTGCGTTTTCTAATTTGGTATTTAATGCAATTCATTACACAAAGCCTGGCGGTAAAGTAAACGTGTGCTGGGAACGTAAAAATGATCTGGCGTGTTTTACAGTAACCGATAATGGTGATGGCATTGCACCTGAGCATATTAACCGTTTAACTGAACGTTTTTATCGAGTAGATAAAGCACGCAGTAGAACAACGGGAGGGTCAGGCTTAGGCCTTGCAATTACAAAACACGTACTAACCCGCCATGATAGCCAGTTAAATATTACTAGCGAATTAGCTAAAGGATCGTGTTTTTCTTTTTGTTTTTCAATAGATAAGATAGTTCCATTAGCTAAAGAAATAGCTTGATAAGTAAAGTCATAAAAGTGTCACTTAAGAGTAATCTAACTGTCATGTACTCACTTTAGAGTGGGCAACAGTTAGAAAATGGAACGAACAAACCGGAGAATCCACCATGAGATTTAAAAACTTAGTTGCCGCAATGGGTGTGGCTGTTACAACTTTCGTATCTGCACAAGCAGTTGCACTAGACAAAGATATCCCTGAGTACCAAAAAATTAGTGGTGTTTCAGGTAACTTTTCATCGGTAGGCTCTGACACTCTAGCCAACATGATGACGTTCTGGGCTGAAGAATATAAACGTATTTACCCAAATGTAAATATTCAAATTCAAGCTGCAGGTTCATCTACTGCACCACCGGCACTAACCGAAGGTACTGCTAACCTCGGTCCTATGAGCCGTGCAATGAAATCAAAAGAAATCGAAGCGTTTGAAAAACGTTACGGTTACAAACCAACAGCAGTTCGCGTAGCTATTGATGCACTTGCTGTTTACGTACACAAAGATAACCCAATTGAAGGTCTTCGTATTGACCAAGTAGATGCTATTTTCTCATCTACTCGCAAGTGTGGTGCTCCTGAGCAAGTTAATCGTTGGAGTGAAGTTGGTTTAACAGGTAACTGGGCAGCACGCGATATTCAACTTTATGGACGTAACTCGGTATCAGGTACCTATGGTTACTTTAAGAAAAAAGCATTGTGTAAAGGTGATTTCCGTAACAATGTAAATGAGCAACCAGGTTCTGCATCAGTAGTACAATCAATTTCATCGTCACTAAATGCAATTGGTTATTCTGGTATTGGTTATAAAACATCGGGCGTACGTACAGTGCCACTTGCTAAAAAAGGCGATAACTTTGTTGATGCAACACTAGATAACGTTGCTCAAGGTAAGTATCCACTGTCTCGCTTTTTATATGTATACGTGAACAAACACCCAAATAAACCGCTATCACCTATGGAAGAACAATTTTTAAGAATGGTACTTTCAAAAGATGGTCAGCAAATTGTAGAAAAAGATGGGTATGTACCACTATCTGCAAAGTTAGTTAAAGTAGAACTTAAAAAGCTTGGTTTAAACTAATACCAATTGCATTAAATTAGTGAGTTATTATAGCGATAAGAAAATAGCGCAATAACAAGGCTAAAATTATGATACATAGTTGTTCTATGTATCATAATTTTTAACGTAGTGAGTGAGTTATTTAATACGCTAGAATGATCATGTTTTTAATAAAATTGGTATAATAAACCATAGGCAATAAAAAACCGCTCATTAAGCGGTTTTTTTGTGCCTAAAACTAAAAACTTTAGAGAATTAAATACTACCTAATTTTTCTGCCTGAGCTTTGCATTGGTTATAGCTTTCAACACATTTTCCTGAGCATACTTGCAGTTTTAAACCTTCGCCACTTGATTGCTGCTCGCAGGTGCTTTCGCACTGGTAGTTTTGTTGAGCACATTGATTAAGTTCTGGATTTTCTATCTTATTTTGGCAACCGGCTAAAAATACAAAAGTTAGGGCGACTACGCTTGTTTTTATTAAAGTGTGCATGTTAATCCTTAAAAAGTGAGTCGCAATAATATTAAATTTCGACCTGTATGTTGTCGATCAATCTAACATTACCAAAATAGGCTGCGGCTAAAATAATAAATTTGGTATCTTCGAGTTTAGCAGTTTTTAATGTATCTCGTTGAGCTATCTCAAAATAATCTGGTTTTAAGCCAGCCTGTTCTAAGCTTTGTTTTGCTGCAGCTTCAAGCTGTGCAAAGTCTTTTTTGCCGTTTTTTAACTGCTCAGCGCAATGTTTTAATGTGTTAAATAAAACCGTTGCAGTTTGTTTTTGCTCATCTGATAAGTAACCATTACGTGAGCTCATGGCAAGGCCACTGACTTCACGCATTGTAGGTACACCAATAATTTCTACCGGAATAGACAAGTCATGCGCCATGGTTTTAATTACTTGTAGCTGCTGAAAATCTTTTTCGCCAAAGCAGGCGTAATCAGGTTGAACTAAATTAAATAATTTAGTAACAACCGTTGCAACACCTCTAAAGTGGCCTGGGCGTGAGCCGCCGCAATAACCTAATGAAATACCAGGCACATCTACAAAGCTTTGCGCACCTAATCCATTTGGGTAGATTGTGTCTACACTTGGGGTAAATACAATATCAGTGCCTAGCTCTGCAAGGCCATGTTTATCTTCGTTGAGCGTACGAGGGTAATTATCTAAATCTTCATTCGCGCCAAACTGCATCGGATTTACAAAAATACTAACAACCACTTTATCGGCCAGTGTTTTTGCTTTCTCAACTAGAGAATAATGCCCACGATGCAAGTTACCCATAGTTGGCACAAGTGCTACGCTAAGACCAGCTTCGCGCCATGCCTTAATTTGACTACGTAACGATTTTATTTCAGTAATTGACTGCATTATTTAAACTCATGTTCAGCGCTAGGAAATGCGCCACTTTTAACGTCTGTACAATATTTTTGAACAGCTTGAGGCATATTGCCTGTTTCCAATAAAAAGTTTTTAGAAAATTTAGGAATATAGCCCGCTGAAATACCAACGAGATCATGCATTACCAATATTTGGCCGTCAGTTAAGCTGCCTGCACCAATGCCAATAGTTGGGATGCTTAGTGCGTCTGTAATACGCTTTGCGAGGGCGCTTGGAATGCATTCAAGTACTAATAATTGTGCGCCTGCGGCTTCGAGTGCTTTTGCATCATCAATTATTTTTTGTGCTTGAGTTTCTTCACGACCTTGTATTTTAAAGCCACCAAATACATGAACAGACTGCGGTGTAAGGCCTAAATGGCCACACACAGGAATGCCTTGTTGCGTGAGAGTTTTAATACTCTCGTAAAGCCATTCTCCGCCTTCGAGCTTTATCATATTCGCGCCAGCACGCATTAGCTCAGCGGCATTTTTACACGTATCACTAACGCTTGAGTAGGTCATAAATGGCAAGTCTGCAATCACAAATAATTCACGACTACCCGCACGTACACAGCGGGTGTGGTATGCAATATCTTGGTTAGTTACACCCAGGGTGTCGTCGCCGCCTTGCAGCACCATGCCTAGAGAGTCGCCTACTAAAATAACTTCAACGCCGTTATCATGAAATAACTTTGCAAAACTGGCGTCGTATGCCGTTAACGCAGTAATTTTGTTATTTTCTGCTTTCATTTTATTTAAAGTAGAAACGGTGATTTTAGACATAATATTCCTCGCAGGCATCAGCCTAAGTTAATTACAGAGGTAATTGCTGTAAGTCGTTGAGCGGTAAGTTATCTGCAATAGCTTGTAATGCAACACCGCTAGGTAAAATAAGTTCAGGTGCCAGCTCTAATAGTGGATACACTACAAACTCACGAACGTTTAAACCGTAATGTGGAACGGTTAAACGTTCGGTATTTATTACTCGATCGCCAAATAATAAGGTGTCTATATCAAGTGTGCGAGGGCCCCAACGCTCGGCTTTTCTAACACGGCCGTGCTCAAGTTCTATGCGTTGTGTTAAATCAAGGAGCTGTTCTGGTTCAAGGCTTGTTTTAATACACGCAACGGCATTTATGTAGTCGGGTTGATCTTGCGGGCCCATAGGTTTACTCGCATAGTAATGCGATACGCTCACAAACTCACAAAAAGACAATTGCTTGATTGCGGTTATCGCATTATCAAGTTGCTCTTTTGGTGAGTTTAAATTAGCACCTAAACCTAAATAAACACAGTGCATATTATTGCTCTGTTGGCTTTTTAGGTGCGCGGCGGCGAGGTCGTTTACGTGGTTTTGGACCCCCTTGATGACCTAGATTTTTAACCATGTCTTTTTGGCCATTTATATCTTGGCCCAGGTATTGTGTCCACCACTGTGCAAGCTCTGTATGCTGTGTTTCGCCTGCACTTACGCGTAATAATAAAAAGTCGTAAGCGGCTTTAAAGCGAGGTTGTTGCGTTAATCTGTAAGCACGTTGACCAGCTCGCTTATCTAAACGATGCTGAATGTGCCAAATATCGCGCGCACCAAGTGTAAAGCGCTTTGGTACTGCAATATGTTGCGCACTTTCGCTTAGTACTTTGTTCATTGCCTGTGCAAAAGCATCGTACTCAAGTACCTGCTCTCGTTCTTGAATTTGTTTAGTGTGTTTTAATAACGGGAACCAAAGTAATGCAGCAAAGATAAATGCAGGCGTTACTTTTTTATCAGCAATGATACGTTTGTCGGTATTTTGGAACATTTGCTGAACTAACATATGTTCAAGACCATTAGGGTTCTGGTCTAAAATTTGATCAAGTTCCGGAAATAACGCTTTGAACAAGCCATATTTACGTAGCATTAAAAAGTTTGCTTCAGCTTTGCCGTTTAAAAACAGTTTTAGTACTTCTTCAAACAAACGCGCTGGCGGAATATTATCAAGTAAACTTGCTAATTCAGCGATAGGCTTTTCACTTTTTGGCGCGATACTCATGTCAAGTTTGGTCGCAAAGCGAACCGCACGTAACATGCGTACAGGGTCTTCACGGTAACGTGTTTCAGGATCGCCAATCAGTTCAATTTGTTTTGCTTTAATTGCAGCTAAACCGTTAGCGTAATCGTGAATACTAAAATCGTTAATAGAGTAATAAAGGGCATTGATAGAAAAATCACGACGCTCGGCGTCTTCTTCAATACTGCCAAATACGTTATCACGTAGTAATTGACCTTGATCGCTTGACTGGCTTATTTGGTTTTTATCTTCTGGCGCTTCGTGGTGTCCACGCATTGTCGCCACTTCAATAATTTCACGGCCAAATACAATATGTGCTAAACGAAAACGGCGGCCTATTAAGCGACAATTTCTAAATAGTTTTTTTACTTGATCTGGGGTGGCATTGGTAACAACATCAAAATCTTTTGGCTGCTGGCCTAACAATATATCGCGAATACAACCACCAACTAAGTAGGCATCGTAACCACCGTCTTTTAAACGATAAAGTACTTTGATTGCATTTGGGCTAAATTGTTTGCGAGAAATACCATGCTCACCACGAGTGATCACTAAAGGTTCGCTGCTTACAGAGGCGTTTTCGGCACTGGTATTTGGGCCGATTATTTGTCTGCAAAATTGAAAAAGCTTGGAAATAATAATCTGTCTCCTAGAAGGTGTTGATTGGCTCGCCATCGCAATCAAAATTACAGCAAGTAGTTGGTGTTATAACGCATCACTTGCTGTTTAACGTAAATAGCATATATTTAGGCGGCTATCATATACCAGCAGGGTTTAAAAATTAAGTTGATGTGTTGAAATTAAGCTGTTTTTAGCAATTTTTATTTACTTAATAGAGTAAATTGGATGACTTGGCTAGTTGGATGTTGAGAAATTTGTATTTCAGGCACGCGTGGAACTTGTTTTAAGCTAAATGTATCGACTCCCCAAGCCATGAGTTGCTCAATAGATAAATCCATTAAATTGGCATGAGTGGGCAGCCCTAAAAACTCAAATGCACTTATTAAGGCTGGTTTTGGGTTGCTTTTACTGATAGCTGGGGCATAGTTTTGTTTAGATAGTTTAAATCCAGGCTCTGCCACAGCTAACGGTAAATGGGCAAATTCAGGTATCGCTGCATTTAGCTGCTTAAACAAACTAATTTGCCGTGCTGTTGGCTCAATTAAATCGGCTCCTCTAACAACACGATTAATGCCTTGCTCAATATCATCAACAACCACAACAAGTTGATATGCAAATAAGCCATCGCTACGTTTAATTAAATAATCCTCATGGGCGAGGGCGGTATTAACGGTTATATCGCCTTGAATTAAATCATTAAATTGAGTCATTGCATGACACTGGGTTAAACGTAATGCACTCGAATCAATAGTGTTATTGAGCGATTTACAATGACCTTGGTAAATTCCCCCAAGTGCTTTTATTTGTTTGCGGGTACAGTTGCAGCCGTAAACAAGTTGCTGCTTTAGGAGAGAGTCAATAATTTCTTGATAGAGAGTAAGGCGCTGCGTTTGATACACAACGGGTTCATCCCAGTACAGGGCATAGGCTTGTAAAGTATTAAGGATGTCGGTATCCGCGTTTTTTATAACGCGGGTGGTGTCTATATCTTCGATACGGACCAACCACTTACCTTTGTTTGCTTTAGCATCAAGGTAACTACCCACAGCCGCTACAAGTGAGCCAAAATGTAATGGCCCAGAAGGAGACGGTGCAAAACGACCGCGATATTTACGCATAGGCGCAGTAACGGCTGTAGGAGACATAACTAATTAATAGAGGTTAATTAGCTGCGTCCAGATTGCTTTTCTTTGATTTCAGCAAGCGTTTTACAGTCTACGCATAAATCGGCAGTTGGGCGCGCTTCTAAGCGGCGAATGCCAATTTCAATACCACAAGACTCACAAAAGCCAAAATCATCTTCTTTAATCAAATTAATTGTTTTTTCAATTTTTTTGATTAATTTACGTTCGCGGTCACGCGTTCTAAGTTCTAAAGAGAACTCTTCTTCTTGCGCTGCGCGGTCAACTGGGTCAGGAAAGTTGGCTGCTTCATCTTGCATGTGCGACTTAGTGCGATCAACTTCATTGCGAAGATCGTTACGCCAAGTTTCTAAAATCGTTCTAAAATGAGCACGTTGTGCATCATTCATGTACTCTTCACCTGGTTTTTCTTGGTATGGTTCTAAACCGGCTTGAGCCAATAAACCATGTTTCTTTTGGTCTGGCATAATTCTCTCCTAAATCCTTAATTTAATGCCTCAGCATTAGCCGGCGGTATAAATAACAGAATCTTATACCCTAGGCAAATTTATTTTTAATTAATCGAATTAGCTTCAACCATGTTTACTGATCAAAAAGTGTATTAATCGTTTATTTACACTTTTATTCATTCATGTATTCGCTTTTTAAAACTTGCCTAGTTATGTGGGCAAAAACTTTAAAAACAAGTTAATTATTATAATTACTATGTTTAATCTTATCGATTATTCTACAAATGCGATTTTTTTATGAAGTAAAACATCATGAGCTGAAATTGCTGCTTTGTATGCTAGTACTTCAACACCAGCCGTTATTGCTTGGCTTAATAGCTTGGCATACTTTTCATCAATATGTGCGGCCGCACTTACTGTATTTATTCCTTCATGCAAAACTGCAAACAGTAGTACGGCGCGATGACCTTGTTCGACCACCTCTATGAGCTCACGTAGGTGTTTTTGTCCGCGCAGTGTTTGTGCATCGGGAAAATAACCTTGCCCGCTGTTTGGGTTGTTTTGGCTCAGCAAGGTGACAGACTTCACTTCTACATAGCAGTTAGGTTTATTGTTGCTTGTAAGCAAAAAGTCGATACGGCTGTTCTCATTGCCATATTTTACTTCACTTTGTAATTGTTCGTAGTCGGTGAGCTCACTTATCACGTTATTGTTTATTGCTTCTTCGACTACTTTATTAGCCATTGCTGTGTTTACACAAATAAGTTGCGTTAAATTATTTTGCGTAAGCTCTAATGAATGTGGGTATTTTCGTTTAGCGTTGTCGCTTGTTGAATAAAAAGCCGTAAAACCTGGATCTGCACATCCGGTCATTTTACCTGTATTAGCGCAATGGGCGGTAAATTCTGAGCCGTCACTTAGTTGTAAATCAGCTAAAAAACGTTTGTAGCGCTTTAACAAGGTGGCAGGTTGCAGAGTTGGCGTGTACTTCATAATAATACCAATTTTATTAAAAACATGATCATTTTAGCGTATTAAATAACTCACTAACTACGTTAAAAATTATTTATATAGAACAACTATATATCATAATTTTAGCCTTGTTATTGAACTATTTTCTTATCGCTATAATAGATCACTAATTTAATGCAATTGGTATAACTTCCAAAGTGTAAATACTGCACAGCAGTGTGGTTTATGTTATTTATCTCAAGCTGTTGGGAACTTAAGCGCTCTATAGTAAACTCGGTGGCACATTTAAGTGCAAAGGTATTCTAACATGAGTGAAAAATTTGTTGTTCAACTAAGCGAGCAGTCTGCACCAAGCCATTGGGGCGATAATGCATCGTTATCTTTTAACGAGCGCGGTGCAACGGTGCATTTGTCTGAACAAGAAACATTAAAAAATGTTCAAAAAGCAGGTCGTACTATTGCAAGCCAAGGCGTTAAAAACGTTGAATTAGCAGGCGATACTTGGTGTACAGAGAGCCAATGGGCTTTTTATCAAGGTTTTGTAACACCAAAATCATTAAACGGTGTTGAGTTTGTTGATAACGCACAATCAGATATTAAAGAACTTGCTCATTTAAAAACGTCAGCAATTTGGGCGCGTGAAATGGTTAACGGCACTGCCGATGACATTTATCCAGAAAGCCTTGCAGAAAAAGCGGCTGAGTTTATTCAATCATTAGCGCCTGAACATGTAAGTTACCAAATTATTAAAGGTGATGCGTTACTAGAACAACAGTGGATTGGTATTCATGCTGTTGGTCGCGGTAGTGTTCGCCCACCAGTATTGCTTGAGCTTGATTACAACCCAACAGGCGACGAAAATGCACCTGTAAGTGCAGCGCTTGTAGGTAAGGGTATTACGTTTGACTCAGGTGGTTACTCAATTAAATCAAGCGAAGGTATGCTTGGTATGAAATGCGACATGGGCGGCGCAGCAACAGTAACTGCAGGTTTAGCATTGGCTATTAACCGTGGTATTGAAAAGCGTATTAAACTGTTTTTATGTTGTGCTGAGAACTTAATTTCGGGTCACGCATACAAATTAGGTGACATTCTTACTTATAAAAATGGCACGACTGTTGAAATTGTAAACACTGATGCAGAAGGGCGTTTAGTACTTGCTGATGGCCTAATGGCTGCTGGTGAGACTGGCGCTCCACTTATTATTGATGCAGCAACACTGACGGGTGCGGCGCTGGTTGCTGTTGGTCAAGAGTACAATGCATTATTTGCACTTGATAAAGAACTTGCACGCGAAGTTGAAGGTTTTGCATCTCAAGAAATGGAAGCGGCTTGGCCATTACCTCTTGAAAAATGGCATCAACAAAACTGCCCATCTCCTTATGCTGACACGGCGAATAGCCGTGCACAAAAAGGTGGCGGTTACGGCGGCGCTTCAAATGCGGCAGGCTTTTTGTCACGCTTTGTGCCAAACGACGGCAAAGGCTGGGTACATATAGATTTAGCCGCTGCATTTAACATGGGCAGCACAAGTCAATGGGCAGCAGGGGCAACAACTCAAGGTATGCGTACGGTTGCGCGAACTTTACTAGAAAAAGCATAGTATTTATTAAATTATGCATTTTATACCTCAAATAGGCACTAACAGGTGCCTATTTTTTTGTGTGTGGAGCAAGCAATTTTATTTCATTTGCGGTAAAATCCGTCGCCAACACCTGTTTGAGTTTAATTTTTGCTTAACTCTAAGCTGCGCTCAAGCGTTATATCCACCACTGGGGTTTCTAATTATGTCAGATAAGTGCTACATCACAGCTCAACAGCTGCTTGAAGATTCGTTCCGCGTAGCGGCACAAGTATACCAAGATGGCTTTCGTCCTGATTTTATTATTGGTATTTGGCGAGGTGGTGCACCAATCGGTATTGCTGTTCAAGAATATTACGATTACAAAGGTATTGAGACTGACCATATTGCGGTACGTACATCGTCTTATTACGGTATTGGTAAGCAATCAAAAGAAATTAAAGTACATGGCTTACATTATATTGTAGAAAACGCGAATGCTGGCGATTCACTTTTAATTGTTGATGATGTATTTGATTCAGGTCGAAGTATTGTTGCATTAAAAGAAAAGCTTTCAGAACTTATGCGCTTGAACTTACCACGCGACATTCGTATTGCGTGCCCATACTACAAACCAAAAAATTCAAAAGTAGACACTGTACCAGATTATTATATTCATGAGTCTGAAGAGTGGTTAGTGTTTCCGCATGAGCTATCGGGTTTAACACCGGATGAAATTATTGAAGGTAAATCTGATCTTGCGAAAATTCATGACATTTTGCTAGAGAAGTAATTAACCTGAACTCTGGTTAAGAGATTTACTAACATATTGAATCATGGTGATATTCAAATTTATTTTCTCTAGCCAGAGATTTTCAGTGAAAACAAGGCGAATTTACGCGTCAATAGCTGGCCTATTGCAAGTAAATTCAACGCAGTTAGCGCTGAGAATAGCTGCTAGAGATAGATTTATTATCCAGAGTTCAGGTTAATTAGCAATTTGTATAAGTAAAAAAAGGCCGTTAAGGCCTTTTTTTATGCGTGAAATTTAGTTTAAAGCTGAGCAAAACTGTCTACGTATTTACTGAGCCTAGGTATATCGACTGCTTGTAGTCCATCGGTACTTCTGAGCACGAGATCTTTTTCTACCAGTTCTGTTACAACGCGCCTGTAAGCTCGCTCCGTGGTGGCAAAGCGCTCAGCTTCAGCGTTCACAGTAGGGTAGGCTCTAAGTAGCGTAGGGTTATTGTTCTCGGCTCTTAATAAACAATCTTTCGCTATGTTGTAGCTCAGTGGTAGCAATAGCTTATCTAAATTGATTTTTTGATTCTCTTGAAATTTAGCCGCTATAGTTTGTGCTGTGTATAAACTTAGTTCTGGTTTTTCAAGTAATAAAGCACGCCAATGCCTTAACTCAATAAGGTTATAAGTTACATCACTAAAACAAGTCACCGTATAAATACACGGATTATTGTTCAGCGCTTCTATTTCACCAATAAGTGTATTGTTACAATCCAATTGTCCTAATAGTAGGCGTCGCCCATTACCTACGTCGTAACTAAACGACACAGTGCCACTGCGTACAAGCACAAGCTTGCTTAAAGGCTGATCTTGGTGGATCAGGACTTCTTTTTTTGATTGTTGATAGCTACTACCTGCAAAGGTTAATAGCTGTTCAACAAGATAACTAGAAAAATGGTATTGAAACATCAATGCGCTCTTCGGACAAATGTCCTATTTATTACACCTTAATGACGTTAGCATTACGGCTCTAAGAATTTATGCTAACTTGCTACTATTATTAGTTTTGCTAATAATATTATTTACCTTCATTTCCCGTGTAATGATTTAGGAAGTTGTTGGCAGTTGCCGACAGTTTTTTTAAGGTTTTTTGAGCAAGTTGGCTTTTTTATTTCGTTGTAATTTTGCAATACTTATAAGTGCCATAAGTTAGCAGTAATGTAATGCTAACCTAAAGCCTAGGAGAGAACAATTGAGTTGGGAATATTTAGGTTATATTGCATCAGCTTTATTGGTTGCATCATTAACAATGACCGATGTAGTAAAGCTACGTTGGTACAACATGTTTGGTTGTATGGTATTTACGGCATATGGTGTTGCCATAGATGCAGCGCCAGTGATTTTTACTAATGGCTTGTTGTCGCTCGTAAATATTTATCACATCATAAAAATATATCGCCAGCCTAAAGTTGAAGCGCCTAAAAGCTAATACCAATTGCGAGGCTGCCCTTTGGATTCTTTCTAGGGACGATTAACTCTTTGTTGCTCGATTTTTACTTAGCCCACTAGGTTACAAACCTCGCGCCGCGATTAAATCGCCCCTAGTTTGAACAAATTTCAATCCACAAAGGTCAACACGCCCTTACCCTTTTTTAGTTTTTATTTATCGATAGTCTGTTCGGTTGTATCTTTTTTATAACGAAGAGTACCTGCAATCCATGTTTGCAATACGTTCGTTTTATAAATTTCACTAACGGGTACTTTAAAGTAGTCTTTATCTATCAAAATAAAATCAGCCCATTTACTTTGCTCTAAGCTACCAATCTTAAATTCTTGATGTGCCGCATATGCGCCCCCTAAAGTAAATGCACGTAGCGCATCTTCCCTGCTTAGTATTTCGCTTGCACGCCAACCGCTGTCAGGAAGCTGACTATGATCCATGCGCGTTATAGCAGAATAAAGCCCATCAAAAGGATTTGCCAGCTCGACGGGGTAATCAGATCCTGCTGCGACAACCGATCCTTGCTGTAAAAATGTTTGCCAAGCGTAAGCGCCGCTTAATTGTTTGTCGGTTAAGCGTTGCTCCGCCATGTGCATATCAGATGTTGCATGTACGGGTTGCATGGATGGAATTATTTTTAAAGCCTTAAAACGAGGTATATCATCGGGTGTCACTATTTGTGCATGCTCTATTCGGTTTCGTAGCAATATACCCCCTGTTTTTTTGAATACATTTTGATAAGCATCAAGTACGATTTGGTTTGCCTTATCGCCGATTGCATGGGTGTTTGCACTAAAACCTCGCTTAAAGCTTAGCGTAAATAATTCTTCAAGCTTTTCTTGAGTCTCGAGCATTAGGCCATGATGCCCAGCTCTGTCTGCATATTCTTCAATAAGTGCTGCACCACGAGAGCCAAGTGCGCCATCGGCGTATACTTTCACACTGCGGATTGACATAAAGTCGTTCGCATCTTTGTATCTGCCAGCTTTTAACATTGCTTTTAGATCAGGGCTAGCGCCACTTAACATAGCAACAATGCGCAGAGGTAAATTACCTAGTTCGCTGCGTTCTTTGTAAACCTCCCAAGTGGCTTTATCAATTCCAGCGTCGTGGGTCGATGTAATTCCTAAACTGAGTAAATGCTCGCCTGCGGCATCAAGTGAATCGCTAATATTTTGTTTTGAAGGCGCTGGCATATGTTGAGTTATTAATGATTCC
The DNA here is from genome assembly GCF_014164085.1 of Pseudoalteromonas sp. SG45-5. Taxonomy (NCBI): domain Bacteria; kingdom Pseudomonadati; phylum Pseudomonadota; class Gammaproteobacteria; order Alteromonadales; family Pseudoalteromonadaceae; genus Pseudoalteromonas; species Pseudoalteromonas sp. SG45-5. The sequence continues at coordinate 54,588 of NZ_JACJEM010000017.1, forward strand.
GCTTTATCGATAAATATGCCAGTGGGGTTTCCAAATTCATCTTTAATTATTTCGCCGCCATTTGGCGCAATGGTTTGCGCGGTAATACCGGCAAGTTCAAGTGCTTTTGAGTTAACCCATATTGCATGGCCATCCACTCTGGAAAGTACAACGGGTTGGTTATTTACTACATTATCTAAATCGGCAGCAGTAGGAAAACCTGTGTTGTGCCAAAGCTCTTGGTTCCAGCCCCGGCCAATAATCCAGCCTTGTTTATTGGCTGCAAATTTTTTTAATTTGTCGGTAATTTCATTAATAGACTTTGCACCACGTAGATCGAGTTGCGATAAATTATCACCCAAGCCAATAACATGGCCATGTGCGTCAACTAAGCCAGGTAATAGTGTATTACCTTTTGCATCAATGAGTTCTGCATTGGGGAAGCTGTTTCTTAGTTTGTCGCCGCCTATTTTTACCACTTTGCCATCCTTAATAACTAAGGTCGAAAACTGCTGTATTTCACCTTTTTGCATTTTACTCTTATACAAAGGCGTATAGCCATTAGCGTTATAGATAACTTTTGTTTGTGCGATAGCATAATGTGAGCTTGCACAAAGGCTGGCGAGTATGAGTGGTTTGATTATTTTTATGAGTGGCATAGCTGCTTAATTTTTATTGTTAATTAACCTACATTAACAAACTCACTTTTGGAATACCAATGAATTGACTAGGCGTGCTTTTAAGGCTTATTTCTTTGTGTAACTTGTTTGTGTCATTATAAATATTCAGTAAAGATTATTGGTTAAGTAATTTTTGAATTCGATTAATGAAATTTGTCTATTTTGATCTTTATCCCAGATCACAAACATACTTAGTAGATGTGGTTGAGGCTCAAGTTCATCGTAAGTTAAGTAACCGCTTTTATTAATGTCGAGGTGATCAAAACGTTGTTTTACATCAAGTGCGGAGGCATTAAAGCTCAATAGTATTAAAATGCTCGTAATAAAGGGGAGTATCTTCATGGTATTCCTTCCAAAAGATTATTAGTAATTTAAAAAAGTAGGTAAAGCATTTGCCATAATTTAACTCCCAACAATAAATCCTTTTACACATTCCCTCAGGGATTATGGCAAATGCTTTAATTCACTTTACTTGATAAAACCTTAAGTAAAACTTAACCTGTTAAGGTTTAAAGTTTCCAAACTCATTCTTAGAGATCATTTCATCATCATTTTTGTCTAAATCAGCAAATTGTTTCATCACTACTTTATCTTGCGTTGCTTCACTAATTGATATTTTACCGTCCATATTTTTATCTAAATGGGCAAAACGCACATTCGTTGGTGATGCCAGAGCAGTGGCACTCATTGCTAAAAAAATTAATGAAAAAGCGGCTATAAATTGTTTCATAATCACATCCCTTATTAAATGAGTTTATTGGATAAATTGTTTGAATTCGTTTAGTGACAATTGATCATCTTGATCCGTGTCGATTTGCGAGAAATTTTCATGCAATACGGCATCTTCACCTGCTTCGGCTTCGCTCAATGTACCGTTACTATCTTTATCAAGTTCGTTAAAAGTCGCGTGAACATCCATAGCGTACGCGTTAGCAGTCAATAGACTTAATGCTAGTAATGATGAAGTTACTAAAATACGGTTGTTCATAATTATTTCCTTATTGCATATAGTAATTACCCTTAATACAAAAAGGGTGCCAGTAATTATTTTAGCTAATTTTCAATTGGTTAGGTTTTAAAGGCACAATAGATAAGAAAAAATTACTGACTCTAATGTAATTTTTTTGTGCTTGTTGCTACATAATTTTACGAGTTTGAGCGTAATTTTCTTAACGTTAAATAGACACATATATAAATAACCTGAACTCTGGGTAATAAATCTATCTCGAGCAGCTATTTTTAGCGCTAACTGCGTTGAATTTACTTGCAATAGGCCAGCTATTGACGCGTAAATTCGCCTTGTTTCCACTGAAAATCTCTGGCTAGAGAAAATAAATTCAAATATCACCATGATTTAATACGTTAAGTAAATCTCTTAACCAGAGTTCAGGTTAAGCAGATTGGTATAACTCAGTAGATTACATTGCTGCTATTTGGCGACAAGCGGCTTTATTTTTCGATTAGGCGTATTAAATTCAGCGGATGTATAAGGTAGACGCTTAATAATGCCCATTGCTTTAAATTAATGATCTATTATAGCGATAAGAAAACAGCTCAATAGCAAGGCTAACATTATGATATTTTAAATAAGGTTGGTAAAATCAGCAGCTTCACTCTAAAGGGGCTAGATGCAATGTCTGCAACCATATCTAAAAAATACCAAGCAATGCTTAACTGGCGACCTAATTTAATAGGGCAGTTTGCAATAAGTATGCTGCTTTCGTTACTCCCGCTTTCTATTGTGGTAATTGTTTTTTTAAATGCGCTTAACAAACAGTTGGCTGTTACTCAAAATATTGTCAGTAATAACTATCAAGTGACCAAATCGTTCAATATTTTAAAACAAGAACTCAATAGCCTTGAGCGTGCCACTAGGCAAAATTGGGTGTTAAAAAGTGAATCGCTCGATAAACTCATTGTCGATAAATGGCAATCATCCCTGCAAAGCATTGATGAACTAAAGTTGATTAACTCCGAACGCGATTACACTCAGCAGTGGCAGCGTTTATATACCGTTTTAGAAGCCGCACATGTTGAACTTATTGATCAAAAACAACAACAAGCAGAATTGTTTATGCCAGTGAGTGATCTTGTCGCGGAGCTGACCTTATGGCTGCGAGATAAAAACGAAGCGCAAATTACCAATAACCAAAACGAGCTAACAAGCTTGCAAACGTCATTTATCAATTGGCTGGTGGCACTTATTCCACTGACTTTAATTGTTGGCGGAGGTTTTTTGTGGCGCATAAGTGGGCGGCTAAAAGGGTTAACTACGGTTATTGATAAGCTGGGGCAGGGACATTGGCAGCAAAAAATATCTGTCACAGGTTCAGCTGAGCTTGTTGAGCTAGGCGAAAAACTCCAGTGGGTGCAAGCGCAACTTCATATGCTTGAGCAGCAAAAAGATACTTTTTTACGCCATGTAACTCATGAGCTAAAAACGCCGCTTGCTTCAATGGTCGAAGGCACTGATTTATTAACTGATGAAATAGTAGGCCCAATTACCGATGAGCAAAAAGCGGTGCTTGAGCTCATTAGCCAATCTATGGTGCGCCTTCGCACAATGATTGATAGCTTGCTAAGTTATAATGCCATTCGTACCAGTAAAGATAGTCTAAGCGAGGTTGAATTTAGCCTCCTTATTAATAAAATTAGCAACCATTTTGAACATCGCTTGACTGCGCGTGAGCAGGCTCTGCAGTGGCAAAATACCCTACCTAATAAGCCACTTGCTTTGCCTAGTGAACTTATTGAGATGATTTTAATTCAGCTTATTTCAAATGGTTTAAAATTTTCACAAGATAAGCAAAGCGTCACTATTAATTTAGCGCTTGAGCAAAACCAACTTTGTATTGCTGTGCTTGATGAAGGCTGCGGTATAAAGGAGCAAGAAAAAACTCATATTTTCAGCGCTTTTTATCAAGGCAAACACAGTAAAAGTGTTACGCTACAAGGCAGTGGATTGGGGTTAACTATTGTAAAAGAGTCAGTTGAACAATTAAGAGGAACACTCACCGTTGAACATAATGAGCCTCATGGTTGTCGGTTTTTAATTCAAATTCCCATTACAAAAAATCCAGGAGTTAGTTAACATGCGCTTGCGTTACATTGCTATTTTTTGTGTGCTCAGTGTCAGTATGCTTATATCGGGTTGTAAAATTAATAACGGGCAAAAAGATCGCGTGTTAATAACACCAGAGCCTGCAGTTACCACTAACATAAAAAACGATAAAAAAAACAAACCAAATCCAAAGCCTAAGGCAAAAATTGAACCGGGTTATCCAACCACAGATCAAGTTATTGCATGGCATGCTAATCAATGTGGCGGATTTAAATTAGTGCCAAGTAAATATGTTTTTACTGGCGAGAGCGAGCTTAAGCGTTTTTTTAAGTTTATGTGTTTAAATATAAGTAACGACCCAAATACAGTGATGACTAAGCTGCTTAAGCTCGATCTTGCTTACTTTTGGCCTGATGATATAAAGCAATATTTATGGCTTCAAAAACAACACATTACTATGCAAATAAATGCTAAAAAAGAGCAGCAAGCACTGAATAATAAAATGCAAGAAACCCTCTCATCGTTAGCAACTATCGAACAGCAGCTTTTACTACGTGAAGAAATTAAGGAGCAGTAATTATGGCCGCAACCAAACCGCAAGGTGCAAAAGTACTATTAGTTGACGACGACGCTAGCTTATTAAAACTGCTCGCTATTCGTATCCAATCAAAAGGATACGAAGTAACTACCTGTGAAAGTGGTTTAACCGCACTGCAAATACTAAAAGGCCAAGTGTTTGATGCAGTAATAACCGACCTACGTATGGATGAAATGGACGGTATGGCTCTGCATCGTCAGCTGCAAAGTCGCTATCCTGCATTGCCTGTAATTATGATGACAGCGCATGGTTCAATTCCTGATGCCATAGAGGCAACTAAACAGGGCATTTTTGCATTTATAACCAAACCAGTAGATAAAGACGAGTTATTCGACAGTCTCGCCAAAGCTATAGAGATTCATGGTGTTAACGCCGATGAAGCCGCGCCTAAAAGTAATATTGTAACGCGCAGTGGCGCTATGCTGCATTTACTAGAGCAAGTAAAGCTACTTGGTCCAACACAGGTTAATGTACTTATTTCTGGGGCCAGTGGTACAGGTAAAGAATTGCTCGCCCAAGCTATTCATCAGCATAGTCATGTAAGCGATGGGCCCTTTGTCGCTATAAACTGTGGCGCGGTACCGAGTGAACTTTTAGAATCAGAATTATTTGGTCATAAAAAAGGCGCGTTTACGGGGGCGATTAAAGACCACCAAGGTTTGTTTCAACAAGCGCAAGGTGGCACGTTATTTTTAGATGAAATAGGCGATATGCCACTTAACCTACAAGTTAAGTTACTGCGTGTATTACAAGAAAAAACTATTCGTCCAGTGGGCTTTCAAGAAGAAATAGCAATAGATGTGCGTATTGTATCGGCAACACACAAAAACCTCCCAGAAGCTATTTTAAACCAGCAATTTAGAGAAGATTTATACTATCGCTTAAACGTTGTTAATTTAAAACTACCGCCTCTTTGCGAGCGCCGTGAAGATGTAAGCCTGCTAGCCCAGTATTTTAGCGCCAGCATTGCTAAACGTATGAACCAAAGTGAAAAGCATTTTGCTAACGATGCTATGCACGCATTAGTACGTTACGATTGGCCAGGTAATATTCGCCAACTACAAAATGTAGTTGAACAGGTTGTTGCGCTGACCCCAAGTGAGGTAATATCAGAACAATTGGTGTTAGCTGCTCTAAATAGTAATGAAAAAAACCTAGCGCCGCTCTCGTTAAACGATGCTAAAAAAGAATTTGAGCGTGATTACGTGATTAACACTCTCAAAATGGCGGCAGGGAATGTAGCTGAAGGCGCTAAGCTTGCTAAGCGTAACCGTTCTGACTTTTATAAACTAATTAAAAAACACAATATTGACGTTGATAATTTAAATTGAATTTTTAAAGGAAATAAACATGCAGTTATTTATGGTGTACTTAGGGGGGCGAATTCAGGGTTGCCATATAGAAATGCACGATATTCGATTTGTAGTGGGGCAAAACATTGAGCAAACGTATTCAAAATTAAAAAGCCAATGGGTGGGCGACAAAAACAGCGTTCATATGGACAGTTACATGGCGATTAATCATATTGATGGCTTTAAAGTTGAGGTTGTTGATACGTACGTTGAGCAAAACAAGCAACTCTATTTTGTAAACTTAGGTGCTTACAGAAGCGATTCACTTGCTGAGCAGCACGATTTTGCACTATACGTTGCAAGCAATGCAGATGAAGCCAAGCAGCGCGCAAAAGACGATTTACTTGCAGGGCTTAGTCATATTCATAAAGATGATTTACACGACGTAGATGACTGTTTTGCTATCGATTTACTCGACAGCCAATTGAATATAAAGTTAACCCCCAGCAGTGAAGCACAAACTATAAAGCCAGATTGGTTTGGCTATCATATATTGTAATAATAACTTTACTTGGTTCAATAGGGATATTTGTGAAAAAGTATGGCTTCTTAGTGTTTATTCTATTATTGACCGGTTGCGAGTCAATATCGCACCTGGCGCCAGTAAGGGATCTCAATAAACTTGCGAAACAAGTAAAAAACAACCCCACCGATGTTAAAGCAATTGAAAAACAAGTAAAAAAAACGCGGCGTTCAATTAAGCAACAAGTGGGGAGTGTTAGTCAGCTATTAGCAACGTTAGAAAATGTAGTTAGTCGTAAATGGGGTAAAAAAAATACTCAGCAACCAACGCGCAGAAAGTATGTAAAATACAGCAATGATTATCAAGCACGCGCCGTTATTGATTTTGACCGTAATATGGTGCAGGTCGAAACCATAGCCACTAAAAATACCAATTCGCTTTTAACTCAAGCAATTGTAATGACATTATTGACCTCAAGTGACCCACATAAAACAGATATTTTTACCAGTAAATCGCCTATTTTAGGGGACGAACCTTTTTTGTATCAACAAGTGCTCGATGAAGACGGACTCCCCATAAAATATCAATGGCGGGCAAATCGTTTTGCTCGTTATTTAGTAGACACCAAAGTGCAAAAAAAACGTAGTTACGGCCATTCAATCACATCAGTGTCTTTTCCTCTGGTAGAACAAAACGCCCACTTACGAAAGCAAAAATACAGTGATTATGTATTAGCTGCGGCAAAAAAATATCAGCTTCCCGCATCGCTTATCTACGGTATTATTGAGACAGAGAGTCACTTTAACCCTTACGCAGTAAGCTCTTCAAATGCGTATGGATTAATGCAAATAATTCCGTCGCGCGCTGGCAGAGACGTCTATCAAAAAATAAAGAAAATACCAGGGGAGCCGAGTAAAGAAGTATTGTTTGATCCTAAAAGAAATATAGATATTGGCAGTGCGTATTTAAGTGTACTAAAAAATAGCTATTTAAATAAAATACAAACCAAACAAAACCAACATTACGCCATGATTTCTTCATATAACGGTGGCGCAGGTAATGTACTAAAAATATTTAATTCAAATAGAACAATCGCATTTTCAAAAATTAACCAACTAACGTCGAGTCAGTTTTATAAAATACTCACAACTAAGCACTCTAGAGCTGAATCGAGACATTACTTAGAAAAAGTGACCGTAGCAGAAAAAGCATATCAATAAGTTGGATAGATCCTAATTTAGCTAGTTACTTTTTATGCTAGAGTTTGATCAAACTTGCAGTTAGTTTAGGTTATGGATAGTCATTGGCAGCACATTAAATGGGGGATAGTAAGTTTGTCCGCGCGCGTACAACTTATTTCATCTTCTTAATTTTTAGTTAGCATAGTTCTTTAAATAGACTCTCGAGGAAGGCTTTTAGTGCAATTGGAACGCCATTTTTATGCTCTTTTGTACAATTTAATTAGTTTAATAAACTCTAACTTTTACATATACGAGCTTTTTTGATAGTCATATTTATCCACAGTCTCAGATAAAAAGTCATCATTCTTAATTGCAGTCTGCAATGCTTAGTTACAGACAGACAAAGTTCTTAGCTCAATATTAGGTATGTTTTATATCATTTAGTCATCCTTAGACATTGCGCGACTGTATGCATACCAACCTTCAATATCTCCAAAATCACTTATACCGAAACAGCTCTCAACCTTAGATAAAAAAGCATGAAGTGCTTTATCCGAAGCTAGCATCAATGTATCGTCAGTGCCATCCGCTGTTATGAAATATCTTCCATTATTTACATCACACTTGTACATTCCCATTTCTTCTCGGTTTGAGACTGCCCAATGTAATGCATAAACTTCTTCATGTCCTTCGACACCTGCCGCATCTAACCAAGTATCGAATTCAGTAATTGTGGTCATTATTATCTCCTTGTTCAAAATACATAAAATATGAGCTAGCATTCATATTATTATAAAAAATTAACCTTTTTATACACGTGATGGGTATGTAGATTAACTCGTTTTAAATTTTTTTTGTTTTTGATAAACAAACCATAGCTGAGTTCCTGTTTTGGTTCAATCGGTTACTTCAATTTCAGGTGAAATATTAAAAGGAGGTTTGGTGCTGTTTTAATTGGCATTTTGGACTATATTGCAGGTGTGTGAGTGGCTTGTGAGATTACTGAACCTCTGATTGTGGATTACCATATATTTTAAAGTATTGGGAAAAGATGTTTTTTCGAGAAACGCCTTTGGGTTGTGAAATAAATGGAAATAAAAACTCTTTTTTATCCAATATTTCTACTTTCCATTGAGCTCCACCAATAAAATAGAAGGTTAACGTATTGGGTTCTTGAATATTATAATCTCGAAAAGATCCCGTTGAATACATATTTCCAATTGTAGCTGAATCAATAACATCTAAATTTTTATCCAAAAGATGAATGTGAAGCATATCTTCATGAGGGGTGTCGTCCGTCATAAATACAAGGTACTTACAACCTGTTTTAATACAAAGTTCCAAATAACTACCGTCAATACTTTTACCTGTTTTCGTGTTACCTAAAAATATACAGCTTTGCTGTGAGGAAGTAGGCTGTGTATTAAATTCTTGACTGTCGAGTGTAATCATATTTTTCACCAAGTCATACTCACGCCAAAAGCGGCTAATGCACCGCCAATAAATGCACCAACTGTCACACATACTGGAGCTCCAGGACCGCATGCTAAGCCAGCTAAAGCCCCTCCTGCAATGCCTCCGCCTATACCAGCACCAGTTATCGCTATTTCCTTTCCTGCTGCATCAAACTTATTATCAGCGGTAGCAACTGTATAGACAGATATAGCAATAGACAGAAAAACTAAACTCCTACCAGCAGAGGATAGCTTTCTCATTGAAGCTGTAACTTTAGGATTAGACTTTCCTGCAGATTTTACGATTTCAGAATAAACGATATTTTGCTTCGTTTTAGATAGCCCATCAAATGTTCTAGTTTGCCCATAAAGTTGTTTTGTTTTTTTTGCAACAAGCTCATTCAACGTTTTTCCTTCGCTTTTGAGTTGCTGTGCCATGGCCAAACCAACAGGCGTACTTCTAGAACGAATTACATCCATTATCACGTTTCGGGTGTCTTGGGCTTGAGTGGCTGCTGCAGACCAAGTAATTCTTCCAGTATTTGCACTTATTCTTAGCTCTGAAGCCATTCTTAATATTTGTTTGGAATAAGCTTGTCGCGCTTCTGCATCAATAATCAAATGCACACCTACATTTGCTATTTCAGACTGTAGTGCCTGAATTGAGGCTTCAAATATTTTTTGATCTTCTTGCTGTCCATTTTGCATTCTATTTTCCATAATTTGGTAATGTAATCTAACGAGTCTGTATATTAAGCTCGTTTATTATTTATTTACGTCTTAACCATAGCTGAGTTCCTGTTTTGGTTCAATCGGTTATTTAAGTTCTATGTGAAATAATAAAAGAGGATTTAGTGCTGTTTTAATTGGCGTTTTGGAAGATGTTAGAGGTGTGTGAATAGCTTGTTTGGGGTGATAGGGACTTACCCTTCTTTATGCATCGTATTTTGCAGCTTTTCTATGATGCGAACAACGTAATACTACGGCTTTGAATAATTACAAGTTAAACAGACACGCACCCTAATTATTTAATTTTGATAAAGTACAAAATTTAGACTGAATGTCTTGTTTATTTTGCGGAAGGTGAACACCTATCCATTAGAATTCCTGTTGCTAAAAAGCGTATGATGGGTGGTGGAAAGCTGGAGGTTAGAGAACTCCAGCGACTCGATTAGCTATCTTTAGCTAATATTTAAGTAATTTCTGTAACTAGGATGAACAGACCACACAACGTCATTATTTTTGTTTTCCTGCGAATAAAACAAATCAGGATCGTCTGAATAGAACGTAAAACTTTGTTTACTATCAGGTAGTTTAGATATTAAACCAGTCTTATACATAAAATTCCCTAAATCTACTGGAGATGTATAAGGCTTACCATCAATATCTGGGATCTCAGAATTACCCCTACCTTTTATAAATTTTGTATCAAAAACGATCTCTAAGTCAGAAAGTTTATACTCTTTTTGACCAGCCCGAAATGAATCGATAAGGTTCTCAAGTTGAGGGAACTGATGGATATGTTCTTTAATTAGGTCATCTCTCCTATTTTGACCAAACTTAGTTAAAATTTCATTGAACTGTTTTAATGAAACTTTACACCGACTTTTGTGGGCTTGATTCGCCGCCATTCTACATAACTGTCCCATAGATCTAGGTCTATGATTGGAGAATGCATTTATTGCATCAAAAACAGGTCGATCTTTCCCTGCCCACTTTATCGGAGAAAGAAAAATTAAAGCTATCAATTTATTATAATCTTTATCAAAAATGTACTTAGCTTCTGAAGAATCAGGGTGCTTTCTTTTCACATAGGATAATATCTTTTTGGTCAACATATCCCTCATTTGCCGTTTAGTCCAAACGATATTAATAATATATTGGTCCCACTTATCTAAATCTTCTACATGCCTTAAATTAGTCCAAACATCTGAACGTACGGTTGCTCTTATATTTAAATTTTTAACATCATGACACAAGCCTCTAATAGCACTAAAAAAAGAACTTATACGATGTTGGTAATCTTCAGTATCAATATATTTAGCATCTATATCATCAACTAAAACCCAAACTTTTTTCTCACTGTTTTTTTCGAGAAAGTTAGATAATAAACGTTCTAAGTTTTCTGGTTTAAAACCAACAGTTTCAGCCGATAATAGAGGTAACTTACCTTTAATTCGTGAGATAAGCCCTCCAATTAAATTTTTACTTTTCATTCCTTCCAATTCAGAGATTTCAACCATCGATATTTCATCACTTGTAAATGCAAAATTAAGGCTATTCCCTATATGAATATTTATTTCTTTGCATATTATTCTCTTCCAATAATTTTCCAAATAAGCAGGGTCTTTATCAGTGAAATCTCCCAACCCTAATAGTGAATTTCCTGTCACCCTGACGACGATTGGACTGCCAAATTCTTCTTTCGTGCTTAAATCAAAATCTAATTTAGATAAAAGAGTAGATTTCCCCATTCCTTTTCTCGCACTAACAACGCTAAGTCTATTGTCAGGGTCATAAAAGTCATCAAAATCATCATTTTCAATGAAGTATGAGTTAAGTACTTCTTGTAATTCATCCTCTCCGGCATCATTTCCAAATAGTGATTTATCGTTTAACTTTACTCTTAACATTTTTAAAAACTTCCATATATTTTAAACGCCGAAATTAATAGTTACGACATAGCTAACGAGCCTGTAGGTTAACTCGTTTTGAATTTATTTTTATTGATATACAAACCATAGCTGAGTTCCTATTTTGGTTCAATTGGTTACTTCAATTTCAGATGAAATATTAAAAGAGAGTTTGGTGTTGTTTTAGTGGATGTTTTGAAAGGTATTACTGGTGTTTAATTAGCTTTTCTGAAATGATAGAGGCTTACTCATTTTTAATGCATCGTGTTTTGCAGCTTTTTTATATTGTGAGTAAAGCAATACTGCTGCTATAGCAAATTACAAATTAAACAGACACTCGTCCTAATTATTTAACTTAGATAAGAGCAAAATTAGGCAGAGTGTTTACTTTTCCTTTCCCTTTCCCTTTCCTTAATAATAATTAACTCTTACAAATAAGTCATTCCTCTTGTTCTTCTTTTTCACTTTTGGCGGCCATTTTAAATGCCACAATAACTAGCCCAAACATAGCAAACGGCAGTGCTGCCAACATGTATTCAACCACATTACTGTCTTGAAAGTTTGCTTGTAGCAAAAAGTGACCTGCTACGCACATTAAAATAACTACCAATAAAATAGGCAGTAACATAAGTTCTTTTTTTGATGAATGATTTTTCATTGAATACGAGGCTGTAGCTAAAAATAATGCGCCATTGTAATGAGCTTGTTTAGGCTTGGCAAACTCCGCAGAATTTATTAATTAATGATATGATTAACATCAAACAATTTTATTAATGTTTATGGGAATAAAGTGAAAAGTAACTTAAAACAAGTTTATCTCGTTGGTGGTGCAGTGCGCGACAAACTGCTAAATATAAAATCAAAAGATAACGACTATGTAGTGATTGGTGAAACACCAAAAACGATGGAGTCGCTTGGTTTTGTACCAATAGGTAGCGACTTTCCAGTTTATTTGCACCCAAAAACAAAAGAAGAATATGCACTAGGGCGCACAGAGCGCAAAAGCGGCAAAGGCTATACCGGTTTTGTGGTTGATGCCAGCCCAACAGTAACGCTCGAAGAAGATTTAGCAAGGCGCGATTTAACCATAAATTCAATGGCGCTAGACGAACACGGTAATATTATTGACCCGTTTAATGGTCAAACTGACTTACAAAATAAAACACTGCGCCACACCACTGAGGCATTTGTGGAAGACCCTGTTCGAGTACTGCGTATTGCCCGTTTTTTAGCGCGCTATGGCAGTGATTGGAGTATTCACTCAAGTACGTATGCGTTAATGCGCGAGCTTAAAAATAAAGGTGAGCTAAATCATTTAGTACCTGAGCGCGTATGGCTTGAAACCGAAAAAGCACTTGGCGAAAAACACCCAGAGCTTTATTTTGAAGCACTGCAAGGTTTAGGTGTTTTTCCAGAACTTGAGCGCATGGTTAATGTACCGCAACCAGCAAACCATCACCCTGAAGGGGATGTATTTGTACATACCATGTTAGTACTTAGACGCGCCGCCGATTTAAATTTTAATTTGGAAACGCGTTTTGCTGCATTAACTCATGACTTTGGAAAAGCATTGAGTTTTAAAAAACATGGAAATTTACGAGGGCACGAACGCGAAGGCGTTGCAGTAGTCGAGGCATTTTGTGAGCGCTTAAAAGTGCCTAATCGCTTTCGCGATGTTGGTGTACTCACCAGTGATAACCACACTCTTTGCCATACAATTGATCAGTTAAGGCCGCAAACCGTCCACAAGCTAATAGTGACTAACTTAAATGCGTTGGTACACCCAGAACGTTTTATAGCGTTTACCCAAGCATGCCAATGCGATGCACAAGGGCGTGGTGAAACACTTGTTGATAAGCCATACCCGCAAGCAGCTAAACTGCGAGCAATTCATACTGAACTGCAAAAAATGGATAAGAAGCTGGTAGTGCAAAATGCACTTAAAAATGGCAAAAAAGGCCCTGAAATAGGCGAAGAAGTAAAACTTGCAGAAATAAGCTGCATTAAAACATTTTTACAAAATGAGAAGCTGTAAGGCCAATAACTTACAATTAAATTAAACTAGATAATGCGATACGCCTTGGTTTTTAGTCGTGTCGTGTTTTCTAAGTTCTTTGAAGTTTGCGCTTTTTGGTTTTACGTTTTCAGGTTTAGGCTTTTTAGAGGGCCTGTATAAATCAAAAATAAAATCCAGTTCTTCACGCTCAAGTGATGGCTTCATGGGTACTCCTTCAATCTGATACTTTAATATGGCTTTAGGGTATGGTTGTTCGACTGAATAAAAAGTGAATAGTTACATTTGCAGTGGTACTAAATTGTAATCGGCAGGTTTGAAGGGGTAAGCGGCGTGTTAAACCGCTCTATTAACTATTTTAGTTATGTGAAGGCAAGCTTACAGCAAACACGACACCATCGCCTTGCTCATTATTTTGCGCGGTTACACTGCCTTTATGGTAATCGCACACCAGCCTTACAATATAAAGCCCTAACCCCAAATGTGGCTGTTGCTGCATTTGCTGGCTACGCACCGACACCATAGAGTCAAAAATATGCTCAGTTAATCCTTCGGGTAAAGCAGGGCCTTTGTTTCTCACAGTTAATATTGCTTTATTTTCGCTCTGCTTAAGGCTTACATTAATAGCCGTATTGACTTCACTAAACTCCATCGCGTTATTGATAAGCTTATCAAGCAGCTGGGCTATAAACTCCGGTGCACCTTGCATTGGTAATTTGTTTTGGCATACATCAAGCGTAAATAACTGGTTTGGGTAAGTAAGCTGATAGCCTTGCATGCAGCCATTTATTACTTTTTGTAAATCAAAAGGCTCAGGCTCGTTGCTTTGAATACTTTGCTCAAGGCGAGTGGCTTCGCTCATGGTAGTTATTATTTTACCTAAGCGTTCAACGCCTTCGCTGGCGCGATCGAGGTATTTTTGACTCAGCTCGTTCTGTGGCAAGCTTTGTAAGTTTTCGAGTGATGAGCGCACTACGGCAACTGGCGTGCGCAGCTCATGTGATAACCGCGACGACATATTTTCTAAGTAATCGGTATAGCCACCAAGTCGGCTTACAATATTTGAAAAACTACGAGACAGATCGCCAATTTCATCGTTAGCGTCGCTGTAATTAATACTGCCGGTAACACGCCCTTGTGCATCAATCGCTTGCTCAGCAGTATCGCGCAGTCGCCTAATTCGGTTTGATATACGTGAGGCAAAAAAGAACAAGGTGACAGTACCAATTAGCATCACAGCTAAAATAACGTTAAAGAGTTTTTCGAGCGATTTGTTACGCAGCGTACGTACGCCGTTTGTGGTTTCCTCTGCTATTACCGCGCCAATTACTTGGTCTTGGATCCAAATCGGGTAAGCGGCCGATAAAATAACGGCTTTACTGTCGGGTGTTAATCGCCAAGACGATGCTGGTTGTCCTTTTAATGCTTTCGCTAAATGTGTGCCCTGCATAGAGGCTACATCGTGCAGGGTATCTAAAAACTCATTTTCGGGGCGCGTTAATATTTTATAGTAAATAGGGTGTAAGTAATTTTGCTCAAAGCGCAGCCACCACGTTTCAGGTGCTTGGTTAGCAAGCCCATCAGCCCAAACGCCATCTGCATTTTGAATAGTACCCGATTGTGCAAGTACACGATGGTGGTTATCGACCACCCAAATGCGGCTACCACTGTGGCCCATGCCTTTTAAAATACGGCTAATTTCTGGAGAAGGGACTAATACAGAGCCTAAATCGTTTGGGTTATTTAAGTTTGAGGTCGACATTATTTTAGGTTCTAACAACGCCTCTTTATTATCTACATCAACAATGGCAAAGCCAAGTTTGTTGCCCAGCATGTTAATAGGAAAGCGCAGCTCTACGTTATAACCTGATTCGGTACTTTCAAAATAGCCCTGAATTTTTGTAAAAGGGGCTTTGGTATTTGCATCAAACGCATTAACCCAGCCATCTTGGCGAGGCGCAATTATATAGGTATTAAATTGGCCGTCAGGTGTTTTTAAGCCAATTTGTAAATAATCGTTATTGGTAATACTTAAGCTATTTTTAGCGCGATAAATAAGGGTATTGTCGGTGACTTTAAATACGGCGTATAAGTAGTTATCAAATTTTCCCACCATGTGATCAAACGATAAGTCACTGGCTTGATGTTTGTTATCTGTTTTTTGTAAGTAGCGCTTATCGTAATGCCAAAATAGCGTTTGATAGCTGTCCCAATCGTTAAGTTTACCGTCGAGCTGAATAGGGTTTTTAAGATTATAAGCGTATAAATCGCGGCCTTTTACTACTTGGTCTAAAAAGTTGGTTTGCTCGTCAAATAATGCAGGGCGCTCATGTAATGCAGTAGCAAGTGCACGAGTGGTGCCTACGAGGGTTTTTTCTTGGCCTTGGCGTAAAAACTTTTCCATTTCCCATACGTACTCGTAGCCAAGCCACGGCAGCAAAAACAAAAAACATGAAAGTAATATAAACTTACTGCGCAGACCAAATCGTAGCATTAGTGTTGTTCCCACCTGTAGCCCATGCCATACACGGTATCTATGCAATCAAAGGTGCTATCGAGTGCTATAAACTTTTTACGAATACGTTTTACGTGTGAAGTAATAGTGCTGTCGTCTACATAAATTTTTGCATCGCTCATTAAATCGTTACGGCTTTTAACATGGCCTGGTCGCTGGGCGAGTGAATGCAGCATCCAAAATTCGGTTACGGTTAAATCAACTAATTGTTGTTGCCAAAATACCTGCATACGTTGCGTGTCGAGCGTTAACTGCCCGCGTGTTATGAGGGCGTTTGCATCAGCGGGTTGTTCAAGTGCTTCCATGCGGCGAAATAGCGCACCAATACGTGCAGCCAAGTGAGCCAAGCTTATGTCTTTTGTTAAGTAGTCGTCTGCGCCCATGCGTAGGCCGCATACGGTATCTATTTCGCTATCGCGGGCGGTTAAAAAAATAATAGGCAGTGTTTTAGAAAGCGATCGCAATGTTTGGCAGAGTAAAAATCCACCATCTATTTCATGGCCTAAGCCAATATCAACAATAGCTAAATCGGGTAGAGCATTTTTAAATGCAGCTTCAGCGCTGGCGCGATCTGTAAAGCCGCTCACTTGGTAGCCTTGTGCACTAAGCATTTCTATGTAGTTTTCGCGGATTGCGGGTTCATCTTCAATGATGGCTATTTTTTTCATTTTAATCATTATCCTATCGGCTCTGCTGTGCACTATAACGAAGTTTTTAACCTAAGTAAGGTTAAAAAGCTAATTGCCATTTTTTTGCCACAATTGCTCAGCAGTTTGCCATTTTTGCTCCCCTTTGTTGCCACTTGAGCTTGTTTTAATACACCCATCAAAACAAAACATCACAAATTAAAAAGTAATTTAAAGGATCAAATCATGAAGAAGACATTAATTGCATTAACACTGGTTGCTAGTTTTTGTACTCCAGCAATTGCCTCAACATCTAACACGCCATCAAAAGAAGCCCATAAAGAAACGGCTATTGGGCTAGGTGCAGGCGCTATTATTGGCGGCGTAGTAGGCGGGCCAATAGGTGCGTTTATTGGGGCATTTGCTGGTGGCTTAATAGGCGATTCAAAAGTAGCTGATAATAAAATTGCAGAGCAAGAGCGTGCTATTACGGTCATGAAAGAAAAAACCAGCGATTACCAACACGTGCTTAACCACAATAATATGTTAGAGCAACAGCTAGAAGTGCTTGCCAATCAAAATGAGCAGTTAACTCAAGTTCAAATTAATAACTTATTGGCGATGACGGTGCAATTTAAAACAGGTTCAAGTGTTATTGCCCCGCATTTTGCGCTGCAGTTAGACCAACTCGTTACCTTGTTAAACAACCAACCACAACTCGCACTTGATTTAAGTGGCTTTGCCGATCAGCGCGGCGATGAGCAAGCCAACCTTTTACTCTCTAAAGCACGTGTAAATGCCGTGCAAAGCTATTTAATAAAGCACGGTGTGAGCCACAAACGCTTAAGCACGCAGGCATTTGGCGAGCAGCAAACATTGGCAAATAGCAACACGGTGGAAGATAACTTTTTTGATAGACGCGTAACGCTTACCACTCGCTCAATAAATAGTGTAAATGGCCAAACGGCGAGTAACTAAACCTAACTGAATCTAAGTAAAGCTAAGCGTTCGATGGAGTGATTTTATGTTGAGTAAACCAACCAAAATGCTTACTAAAGTAAGCATTTTTATATTCATAGCGATTGTGCTGTTAGCGAGCTTCAAAAGCCATGCGCAATCACCCAAGTTAGAGCTTTTTGATAGCAATGGTGTGCCAGCAGGCTCAGCAATAATATTAAAAAGCGACGCCAATATGACCTTAACAGGCCTGATTAATCATGTTGTCGTAACGCAAACCTATCAAAACGAAAACCCGTTTGCAGTTAATGCGCGCTACGTTTTTCCATTGCCAGATGAAAGCGCCGTACATGCCATGACGATGCGTATAGGTGGGCGAGTTATTAAAGGCCAAATTGATAAAAAAGTGGAGGCTGAAAAAAAATACGAAGAGGCTAAAAAATCAGGCAAGCAAGCGGCACTCGTACGCCAGCAACGCGCCAATATGTTTATTACGAATGTGGCGAATATTGGCCCTGGTGAGCAGGTAATTATTGAGCTTGAGTATCAAGAAATAATTGATTACAACAGCGGTACATTCGCTATTAGATTTCCTACTACCATTACACCGCGTTATCACGCGATTAGTGGTGAGGTTGAGGTTAATACTCAACATCAAGCGCATACAAATCCACTTCCAACTGGGTGGTTAAGCCCTGTTTACAGCACTCAAAACATCACTCAAACTGATAACGTACCAAGTAGTAAATTTAGCTTAAACATTGATATAGACGTTGGCTTAGAGCTGGTGGATATCAATTCTAAATTTCATAATATTGATGTGAAAAAAACTGCGTTTGGGCAATATAAAATAGCGTTAAATGAAGTAAATGCAGTTAATCGCGACTTTGTACTTGAGTTTAAACCGCTGCAAAAAGAGCAGGCCCAAGCTGCATTTTTCACTCAGCAGTTTGAAAATGGCGATCGATACGGGCTTGCTATGCTAATGCCACCTGGGGATCACTTTACACAAACTCAGCGATTACCTCGCGAAATGGTATTTGTCGTTGATACGTCGGGCTCTATGCACGGGCAATCTATGGAGCAAGCTAAAAAAGCGTTGTTTTATGCGCTTTCATTACTTGATAGCGACGACAGCTTTAATATTATTGGTTTTGATAACATAGTGACTCCAATGAGCGATAAACCACTTATAGCCAGCGACTTTAACTTACGCCGCGCAGAGCGATTTATTTATAGCCTAGAAGCCGACGGCGGCACAGAAATACAAGGTGCGCTTAATGCCGTACTTGATGGCAGCGAGTTTGATGGTTTTGTACGCCAAGTTGTATTTTTAACTGATGGCAGCGTAAGCAACGAAGACGTATTGTTTAAAAACATTCAAAGTAAATTAGGCGATAGCCGCTTATTTACAGTGGGTATTGGCAGTGCACCCAACAGCTTTTTTATGCGCCGAGCGGCAGATATAGGCAAAGGCTCATTTACCTTTATAGGCAGCACAAGCGAGGTGCAACCTAAAATGCAGCAGTTGTTTGATAAGCTTGCACATCCTGCGATTACTAATTTGGCGCTAAGCGATGAAAGCGGTAACAGCTTAGATTTTTGGCCATCACCACTACCTGATTTATATTTTGGCGAGCCTATCATGGTCGCTATAAAGCTTAATAATGCCAAAAGTGTGGTACTTGCTGGGCAAACAGCACAAGGGCCTTTAAGTATTAAATTAAGCACAAAAAATAGCTCAAGCGCTCAAGGTATTGCAAAGCTATGGGCGCGCCAAAAAATTAAGTCATTACTTTTATACAACGAGCAAAGTACCGTTAAAGATGAAGTACAGGAGCTTGCACTTACTCATCAATTACTTAGCCCCTTTACTGCTTTTATAGCGATTGAACACACTCAAACAAAAGAAGTGGCAGAGCAAATGGCGCAAGCTACTAATGCAGTACCGCAAGGTATGGCAATGCGTTTACCACAAACCGATGGGCAAAGTAGGCTCCACATATTGTTAGGCTGTATTTTATTATTGGGATTTGGCGCGCTTAAAATAAACCGAGGGCCTAAATTAAGTAGGGAACATAAATGAAAAAGTGGCTAAGCGCGGGCTTACTAATCGCTGGGCTTGGATTATTTGGGCACGGCGCTTATATGCAGGCAAAAGCGTGGCTTGCTCAAGTATTAATTGAGCAAGCATGGCAAGAGGCGCTTAAATCATCTGGCACCAAAGTAAAACCCTGGTATTACGCCGACAGCTACGTGACAGCAAAGCTTAATTGGTCAAGCCACAATACAACGTTGAGTGTGCTTGCTGGAGCGAGTGGTCGTAATTTAGCGTTTGCGCCTAGCCAATTTTTACCCGCAGGGGAGCTTGGCGGAAAAGAATTTGGAAACGAAAAAGGGGCGCTAATAGCTGGGCATAACGACACCCACTTTGCATTTTTACAAAACGCAAAAGTGGGGGAAGCGTTTACTTTGCAACTGCAAAATGGGGTGATACAAAATTATAAGGTAACGGGAATTGAGGTTATTCATCAATCTCAATATGACTTTTTACAAACACCTGGGTTGTATTTACTTACCTGTTACCCTTTTGATTCGCTTGCCTCAGGTACTGATTTGAGATTGCTTGTATCTGCGCAAATGTCTTCGCCCGATTCACTAAGCGGTATATCAACCACAAGTTCTTGATGGCGCTGGCTTACCATTACACCAATAAATACCACAAATATGCTCAACCATTGCCAAACGTTGAGTACTTCGCCCAAAATAATCGCTGACAAAATAAGTGTAAAAATAGGAATTAAATTAGAGTATGCCGCAGCGGTTAATACCGATACCTTGCTAATAGCATAGTTGTACATGCCATAGCCGCCAAGGGTTACACACGAGCCTAAATATAAAATGCTCATTAGCGCGGTTAAGTCGTGTTGGTTTTCGCTTGGCAGGTCGATAAAAAATAAAAACGGCGCAAAAAATAAGCTTCCGCTAATACCTTGCAGTGCAATTAAAGTCAGGGGGGAATAGCGATTAGCTAAATGCTTAATACTTACGGTATAAAATGCCGCACACACCATAGCCATCAACTCTAAAAAGTTACCCAGTAACGGATTTGGTGCTTGCTCAGAATTTGGGGATAGAAGAGTAAGTAAAATACTGCCGCCAATACACAGCGTAAAACCGACCACAATGGATTTACTTATGTATTCTTTAAGTAATACAAAGGCAAGTAGGGCAATAATTATAGGTAAGCACGACACAATAACACCCGCCTGCGAGGCTGACGTGTATTCCATTGCATGACCTTCAAATAAAAAGTATAAGCAAGGCTCAGCAAGCGACATACCCACTAAATACTTCCAGTCACCTTTTAAGTACTCAAACCGAATAACGTAGCGCCATAAACAAAGCGACAAAACTAACGTGGTGAGCATGCGTAAAAATATCACCAATGCAGGGTCGTAAATGGCAATGGCGTATTTGAGCGCAATAAAAGAGCTGCCCCATAAAAAGGTGGCAATAATTAAACATAAACTGGCAGGCATAGAGAGTAATTTACATAATTTAATAAAATCAGATCCTAGCATGAATATTTTTAACTTGTTCAAAAATACCGAGCTGGTATAAATTAATTCATCTTTAATTAATCAGTAGTAAAAAGCACATGCAAAGGGAACAGGTAATAGTTGTAAAGCTTGGTACAAGCGTACTCACTGGCGGCACCGATAAGCTAGACAAAGCACATATGGTTGAATTAGTACGCCAATGCTGCGAGCTTAAAAAGCAGGGTCATCACGTTATTTTAGTATCGAGCGGTGCAGTTGCTGCTGGGCGCGAACAACTATTAAAACCCTGTGGCAGAAGCTTAATTGATAAACAAATGCTTGCTGCAATTGGACAAGGTCAACTTATTCATATTTGGCAGAGCCTATTTGCTTTATACGGTGTAAACGTAGGGCAAATGCTACTTACTCGCGCCGATGTAGACGACAGAGAGCGCTACCTTAATGCCCGCGATACACTCAATGCGTTATTAAATTACGACGTTGTGCCCATCATTAACGAAAATGACGCAGTAGCCACGAGCGAAATAAAAGTTGGCGATAACGATAATTTATCGGCACTTGTCGCTATTTTGGCTAATGCTAATAAGCTGCTGCTACTTACCGATCAAGAAGGCTTATTTACCAGCGATCCGCGCACCAATGCCAATGCAACCCTCATTGGTGAAGTAACACATATAAACGATGAACTGCGCCAACTTGCTGGTGGCAGTGGTACAAGTTTAGGCACTGGCGGCATGGCAACCAAATTACAAGCAGCCGACATCGCAAGGCGTGCAGGCGTTGAAGTTATTATTGCTAAAGGCGCAGGTAAAAACGTTATTTTAAGATGTATGAGTGACGAGTTACCAGGTACGCGTTTTATAAAGCTCGCCGCCCCAAAAGATGGTCGTAAAAAATGGTTACTAGCGGGGCCTAAAAGTACAGGGCAAATTGTTATAGATACAGGTGCTATTGCCGCGCTGCAAAATAAAGGCGCAAGCTTACTTGCTAAAGGCGTTACTAATGCATTTGGACATTTTGAAAGAGGCGATTTAATCGATTTAATTGATAAAAAAAATCAAGTGATTGCACGTGGCTTAACGCGTTTTAGTAGTATTGAGGTCACTAAAATTAAAGGCGCACACTCTAATCAAATAGGCCAGTTACTTGATTACGATAGCGGTGCAGAAGTATTACATCGCGATGACTTAGTACTACTTTAGATATTAACCAAAAAAGATTAGCCTACAAGTATTGCCTCATAATTTAGTAAAATCGTAAATGTTGACTAAACTGGTTGCAGATTAACCAGTTTAGGCATGGAAATGCAAGCAAATAAATGTGGTCATGAGTGGATTATTTCACTTACCCAACAAGAGGAAGAAGGAGATTTAGACGCTGCACTTATCCAAGTAATTAGCGATTTACTGGAAGTCGATAATTTTGCTATTTATATAAATAAGTACTTTTGTGTGCCGGTCCCTCCTAAATTAATTAACACCCCAAGCGATATTGAGCATGTAAAACCGGCTAAAATACAGCAGCTACTAAGTAAAGCCACTCCAAATAAAGTTAGAGTCAGCCATGCAGGTGGGCGCACAATAAGCTATGTACCTATTTATCATTTAGAAGATGTGATTGGTGTGTTGATCATAGAAACACCACAAAAATTACCAGAGCGCATCGGTGTTATGGCTCTACATATTTTAAATATTTATGCCAATCAGCTATGGCTTTTACACAAGTCTCGATTAGATCCGCTAACCGAGCTGCTAAACAGGCAAACATTTGATAAAAAAGTAATGGAAATAGTGTCTGGCAATGGTTTTTTATTACCAAGGCAGAACGTTAACAAAGATCGAAGTTGGTATTTAGCGATTGCTGATATCGACTTATTTAAAAATGTGAATGATAATTTTGGCCATGTAGTGGGCGACGGTGTTATTGCCCAAGTGGCTAAATTATTAAAATATAATTTTAGAGTTGAGGACTACGTATTTAGGTATGGAGGAGAAGAGTTTGCTATTTTATTTCAATCAAGAAGCCAAGCAGCAGCTTACACTGCATTAAATAGACTTAGAGTTAATGTGGCCGATCATTCTTTTGCGCAAATTGAGCGGCTAACAATCAGCATTGGTTTTTTAGCATTACAAAGCATTGATACCGTATCGAGTATTGTTAATCAGGCTGATTTAGCGCTTTACCATTCTAAAAAAACAGGCCGAAACAAAGTAACAGCGTGCAGTGAATTAGCGCTTTATGACGAAGTGGCAACAACTCAATAGTATTGAGCTTTTTTGATTGTAAATTTGTGCTAAAATCTGGCTCCTTAAATTGTTGTAAACAGAGCACAGAACATGAAATTAGTTCGTTGGTTTTTAGGTTGTATAATTTTATTCTTTAATTTTGTATTTACTCCCCGCAGTAAAAAGCGTGCAAGCGACGAGCAAGCACAGCTTGATCAGCAAACCTCACAATTTAAACTATATCAATTTAAAGCATGCCCGTTTTGTGTAAAAGTGCGTCGCGCTATTAAACGCGAAGGCTTAAACATAGAAACGCGTGATGCAAAAAATAATGAACAATATCGTCAAGAGCTACTAGAGCAAGGCGGCAAAGTTAAAGTGCCTTGCCTGCGTATAGAGCAAAACGGCCAAGTACAATGGTTGTATGAATCAAACGATATTATTGCTTACTTAAACAAAGTAGCTGCATAAACCACTTTTACTATCTCACTTATTTAAAGAGAATATACCATGACAATTCGCACCCGTGTTGCCCCGTCGCCAACTGGTGACCCGCATCTTGGCACCGCTTATATCGCCTTATTTAACTACTGTTTTGCTAAACAACAAGGCGGTGAATTTGTACTTCGTATAGAAGATACAGACCAAGTACGTAGCACGCCAGAATCTGAACTTGCGATTATGGATAGCCTACGTTGGTTAGGGCTTGAGTGGGATCATGGTCCTGATGTGGGTGGCGAATTTGGTCCTTATCGTCAGTCTGAGCGAAGCGATTTATATAAGAAATACGCGCATCAGTTAGTTGACGATGGCAAAGCGTTTTACTGTTTTGCAACAAGCGAAGAGCTTGATCAAATGCGTGAAGAGCAAATGGCAGAAGGTTTGCGCCCTAAATACGACGGTCGTGGTTTAAACCACACAGATGAAGAAATTAAAGCAAACCTAGCTGAGGGTAAACCTTACGTTATACGTATGAAAATCCCAAGCGAAGGCACATTTAAGTTTAACGATTACCTACGTGACGAAATTGAGATCCCGTGGGAAAACGTAGACATGCAAGTGTTATTAAAAGCTGATGGTTTCCCAACATACTTTTTAGCAAACGTAGTTGACGACCACCACATGCAAATTAGCCATATTTTCCGTGGTGAAGAATGGATTAACTCAGCACCTAAGTTATTAAAACTGTATGAAGACTTTGGTTGGGAAGCGCCAGTGCTTGGTCACTTACCATTATTGCGTAACCCAGATAAATCAAAGCTGTCTAAGCGTAAAAACCCAACCTCTATTAATTACTATAAAGAAATGGGTTACCTGCCAGAAGCCGTGCTTAACTACTTAGGCCGCATGGGCTGGTCAATGCCAGATGAGCGCGAAAAGTTCACACTTAATGAAATGATTGAAAACTTTGACATGAAGCGCGTATCGCTTGGTGGTCCAGTATTCGACGTAGATAAATTAAGCTGGTTAAACGGCATGTGGATCCGCGAAAACCTAACCGATGAAGAGCTAATGCAGCGCTTCGTTGATTGGAAATTTAACGGTAAAATGCTTGCTAAAGTACTGCCAGAAGCTAAAGCTCGCATCAACACGCTTTCTGATATGGTTGAGCTAGCAGGGCATTTTGTAGGGGGCATTCCAACTTACGATCCAGCATTACTAACTGCCGGTAAAGCAGATGAAAACGTGATTCGCCAAGCACTACAATTTTTTGTATGGCAGCTTGAAGGCTTACGTAGCTTTGACAAACCCGCTATTTTTGCAATAGCAAAAGAAGTTGCGACATTCCACGAGCTTAAAATTAAAGATTTTTTAGAGCCAATATTTGTCGCCATTACTGGCAAAACGTCAAGTACGTCAGTGCTTGATGCAATGGAAATATTAGGGTCTGACCTATCACGTGCTCGTTTACGTGTAGCACTTGCTCATTTAGGTATTTCTAAAAAGCAGGCTAAAAATATAGAGCGTGCGTACCGCGAATACCCAAGTGCATAATTGCTAAATAATGCATTTTTAAAAGCCGAGCTTAGTAAAATAAGTTCGGCTTTTTTAATCGGGTCACTTATAATTTTGAAAAAGGGCTAATAACACCATTAGCACCTTGTTGTAGTACGTGGGTATATATTTGTGTAGTTTTAACGTCAGAATGGCCAAGCTGAGCTTGAACGGTTCTTATATCGGCGCCATTTTGCAGTAAATGAGTAGCAAAAGAGTGCCTTAATGTATGGGGTGTTATTATTTTTGTTAACCCTGGTTTTTGAACGGCTTTTTTCACTTCTTTTCTAATGCAAGAGTGATGAAAATGATGTCGCCTTATTTCGCCACTTTGAGGATCTGAACTTAATATATGAGAGGGAAATAAATACTGCCATGCTAGTGTTTTTGCGGCTGAAGGATATTTTTTAGTTAAGGCATATGGCATCCATACGCCAGAATATTCCGTATT
>NZ_JACJEM010000180.1:0-319 GCF_014164085.1 Pseudoalteromonas sp. SG45-5
GTGAGCCATTAAGCTAACTTGTACTAATTACCCGTGAGGCTTAACCATACAACGCCAAACGCGTTTTATGTGATAGTGAAACACGCGAAGAAGTTAATATGACTAAAGTAGATATTACTGAAAGAAAGACTTAAAAAATATTATCAGATATTTTCCAAATTCAGTTAGTGCGTAGTGATACGGATTAACGCCCAAATTTGCTTGGTGACAATAGCGTTTTGGACCCACCTGACTCCATGCCGAACTCAGTAGTGAAACGAAACAGCGCCGATGATAGTGTAGCATTTGCTATGTGAAAGTAGGACATTACCAGGCTTCA
>NZ_JACJEM010000181.1:0-319 GCF_014164085.1 Pseudoalteromonas sp. SG45-5
TTGAAGCCTGGTAATGTCCTACTTTCACATAGCAAATGCTACACTATCATCGGCGCTGTTTCGTTTCACTACTGAGTTCGGCATGGAATCAGGTGGGTCCAAAACGCTATTGTCACCAAGCAAATTTTGGCGTTAATCCGTATCACTACGCACTAACTGAATTTGGAAATATCTGATAATATTTTTTAAGTCTTTAAGTAATATCTACTTTAGTCATATTAACTTCTTCGCTTGTTTCACTATCACATAAAACGCGTTTGGCGTTGTATGGTTAAGCCTCACGGGTAATTAGTACAAGTTAGCTTAATGGCTCACACCA
>NZ_JACJEM010000182.1:0-316 GCF_014164085.1 Pseudoalteromonas sp. SG45-5
TGCTCTTTAAAAATTTGGAAAAGCTGATAATAAAATTCTGATAGATACATTGTATTTATCAAGAGTTTTCAAAAGTAAAAAAAGAATGGTAGCAGTACCATTCAGTGCCATTTAATTAACGTTTTACGTTGATTGATTGGTATCTACTTTAGTATTCAATATTGACTTCTGGCGAAGTTAAACTGTCACACAACAAAGACCCGTTTGGGTTGTATGGTTAAGTGACTAAGCGTACACGGTGGATGCCTTGGCAGTTGGAGGCGATGAAGGACGTATTAACTTGCGATAAGCCTAGTCAAGCTAGTAAAAAGCACTT
>NZ_JACJEM010000183.1:0-313 GCF_014164085.1 Pseudoalteromonas sp. SG45-5
AAGCACCTCTCTGTTACCGCTCGACTTGCATGTGTTAGGCCTGCCGCCAGCGTTCAATCTGAGCCATGATCAAACTCTTCAATTAAAAAGTTTTATGTCTTTCGACAGCTCAATGAATTCTGAATCTTTGTTTTTGTTGCCAAAAACGAATTGACTGTGCGTTATTATTTTCACTTTTAAAAAAAGTGAAATCAAAACAGCTCAAGGCTGAATCTTTTAATAACATATGGTCACTCAGTTTCAATTGAGACTCTAATTTGTTTGCCTTACTTAGCGAACTAAGCTTGGCTGTTAGAACTCAATCTGTACGAGT
>NZ_JACJEM010000184.1:0-310 GCF_014164085.1 Pseudoalteromonas sp. SG45-5
ACTCGTACAGATTGAGTTCTAACAGCCAAGCTTAGTTCGCTAAGTAAGGCAAACAAATTAGAGTCTCAATTGAAACTGAGTGACCATATGTTATTAAAAGATTCAGCCTTGAGCTGTTTTGATTTTACTTTTTTTAAAAGTGAAAATAATAACGCACAGTCAATTCGTTTTTGGCAACAAAAACAAAAATTCAGAATTCATTGAGCTGTCGAAAGACATAAAACTTTTTAATTGAAGAGTTTGATCATGGCTCAGATTGAACGCTGGCGGCAGGCCTAACACATGCAAGTCGAGCGGTAACAGAGAGTAG
>NZ_JACJEM010000185.1:0-304 GCF_014164085.1 Pseudoalteromonas sp. SG45-5
GTGTAAGCATAAACCACAGACTTGTTACAGCGCAGTGTGTAAACACAGCAAGAAACTGGACTGACATTGGTACTAAACGATGACTGAGGCGAAAGCCAAGGGCCTTAATTAATCATCAATAATGCTTAATTAAACTGCCTAAATTCATATGGGTGACTGGTGCATATTCACACCAATCGACGTCATTACTAGGTGCGTAGTCATATTTAAATTGAGTCTAAATAATAAGAACACTTGATTTTTGAATAAAGAGATCAAGAAAACACAGCTGCCTGCTTGACCGGAACTTTCTAATGGGTGACCC
>NZ_JACJEM010000186.1:0-300 GCF_014164085.1 Pseudoalteromonas sp. SG45-5
AATTAATGACAAGCACGTAGTGCTACCATTTTCTTTGCGCAAGGTGCCTCAACTTTAACGCTACGCGCTAAGAGTCACCTCTTGAATTTGGAAAATATCTGATAATATTTTTTAAGTCTTTCTTTAAGTAATATCTACTTTAGTCATATTAACTTCTTCGCTTGTTTCACTATCGCATAAAACGCGTTTGGCGTTGTATGGTTAAGCCTCACGGGTAATTAGTACAAGTTAGCTTAATGGCTCACACCACTTCCACATCTTGCCTATCAACGTTGTAGTCTTCAACGGCCCTTCAGAGAC
>NZ_JACJEM010000187.1:0-291 GCF_014164085.1 Pseudoalteromonas sp. SG45-5
CGTAATGAATACTGACGTACCAACATATAATCGGCTATATAATTTAAAAATGGAGAACGTGTTTTCATATTACCACCAATAATAGTGCTGTTTTTATATACAGTATAGTTGTACTGCTCCCATATTCAAGAAAATGAGCGACGAGCGCATTTTCTCTTTTATTAATAGTTTGAGTGCTAATAAAAAATTATATATAGCAATGTATTAAGTTATTTGATAAAAATGATTTATAAAATACATGAGCGTATCGTTGGCAGAAATATGCGCGACGAGCGCACTATAAAATTGTTA
>NZ_JACJEM010000188.1:0-290 GCF_014164085.1 Pseudoalteromonas sp. SG45-5
AGTTTGGCGAACTAAGTACTAGGCTTTGTTCAGTGCAAAAAACAAGCAGGGTGTCTTATGGCAATCGCAAGAAAGCGTCAAGTAAGTTTGGTTGATACAAAGTACTACCACTGTATATCACGTTGTGTTCGGCGTGCTTTTTTGTGCGGTGAAGACCATTTTACGGGTCAATCTTACGAGCACCGCAGAGGGTGGGTTGAAGACAAACTGCTAGAGTTAGCCAAGATATTTTGTATTGACGTCTGTGCTTATGCTGTTATGAGCAATCATACGCACTTAGTCCTGTATGT
>NZ_JACJEM010000189.1:0-285 GCF_014164085.1 Pseudoalteromonas sp. SG45-5
GCAATTAAGGGTGAAAGATATTGATTTTGATTATAAATGTATTCAAGTATGGAATGGAAAAGGTAATAAACACCGCATTGTAACGCTGGCCATCGAGCTAATTCCTATGCTGAGAAATCAAATTTTGAACGTTGATGACTATTTAAAACTTGATTTAAATAATACGGAATATTCTGGCGTATGGATGCCATATGCCTTAACTAAAAAATATCCTTCAGCCGCAAAAACACTAGCATGGCAGTATTTATTTCCCTCTCATATATTAAGTTCAGATCCTCAAAGTGG
>NZ_JACJEM010000018.1:0-74891 GCF_014164085.1 Pseudoalteromonas sp. SG45-5
AGAAAATTACGCTAGAACTAGGCAAAAATTTTTGTATCTAGTTGTTCTAAATAAAAAATTTTTAACGACGTTATAGTGCAATTTAATTCGTTAAATTGATCAAAGATTTATGCAGATTGGTATTAGAGAAAAAAATTTAAATATCACCATGATTCAATACGTTAGTAAATATCTTAACCAGAGCTCAGGTTATTTAATGAAATACGGCTTCAGTCAATTCTTGTAAAGCCCTAGAAAAATAAAAGCCTTGTGCTGCGGCCACACCAAGCTTAGTCAGTGTAAGTAATTCTTTTTGAGTTTCTACACCGACGGCATATACAGGTAAATTTAATAATTTCCCTGCATTTATTATTCTTTTTATTTGTTTTTGGTGCTGAGTTTTCTCATTAATTAGGTGGACTAATTGATACGAGAGCTTTAACCCACAGACTTCTTTGTAATTAATAAGCATCGGGATATTTTTACTGCTATTAACATTATCAAGGATAATATGAGCGCTATCTTTTTTAATGACTCTAAATGAATTAATCACTGCCGCTTTATGAGCAAAGAAATAGTCATCACTTATTTCAAATTGTAACTTACTACTTAACTTTAAATCATCAACACATACAGATAGCCAACCCCAAAACTGAGTACTGAGCCAATTTTCAGGGTGTAAATTAATACTAACCGTCAAGGATGAGCTTTCTGTAACTACCAACTTCAAAATTTTTGCCAAAATACTTTTATCTATCATTAATGCGTCTTTAGCCGTTTTAACCTGCGTTATATATGGCTTAGCATCGAGCAAGCCATGCGTATTATGCCTAACTTTAATAATTGCCTCATGCTGAAGAATGTCACCATCAGTAAGATCAAACAAAGGTTGAAAAGAAAGTACAAACTTATTTGTTTTAATATTTTTAATGATTTGTTTGCTTGTTATGCCTTTTTCTTGGTTATCGCTTAAGGATAATCGATGGCAATGCTGCAATAGGCTAAACTGGGAAAGCGTAAGCGCCGATTTCGCTAACTGATAAACATTTGTTTGATCATCCCCAAAACAATAATCACATGCGCCTACTTTAATATTTTTTCTTACAATCGTTTTTTGATATTGTTGGCATAATAAAAAAATACGTTGATGTAAACGATCTATATACCGATCTAACTCTATAATGGGCACATTGAATAATGTTATAGCAAAGCTTCCATTATCCAATAGTTTGAAAGATGACTCCCGCAACTCAGGAAAGCTTTTAATGATTAAAATTTTAAAACTAGCTTCTTGATCAGTATGTTTATCAAATCTGCAATCACATTTTATAAGTACATATAAACTGTGACATGTTACAACCTCCTTATCTAAAGTTTTCAACTCTCTGCTTTTTAATGGTTTTATTAAACTTTTTATTTTTTTTGCATCAGCCTTACCTGGTTTAGCTATTAAATATTGAAGTGAATTTAACTGTGACGGTTTTAAAGTATCTCGCCATTTATAAAACCAACGAGCAGTCCCTAAAATAATAAGGTTTAGCAATATAAATAGATAACTTTCAACAATCCAACTCGGGTAATGGTATAAGCTTATATTGAGAGTTTTATAAGAAAAAACATCATGCTCTGGCTGTATAAAGCCAGCAGAAGATGGGTCGAGTTTGAGCATAAAACCGCGACTTTGAGCGAGTGCTGTAACGATCTGGGAATCAATAGTGGGGTCTATTTGTAGTTCGTAAATTTGCTTAACAAACTGCTGCCCTAAACGGTGAGCCTTATCATGCAATGCATTATTTAAGGTCAAGTTTAGCGCAATGAGTGACAGTACAAGAAAGAGTAAATAAATCGCCTTGAATTGATTTAAGAACCACAGCCTTACCTGTTGCATAGCTTGCTCACTCGTTAATGTAATAGTTGAAGTGTTGTTCAAAATTTCTATTAACACAAGGCAGCACAACAAGTTTAAATTTTCAAAAAAACAAAAAAGCCGCTATTAAGCGGCTTTAAAATACTTTTTCAACATTTTGTCTTAGGTCAGAATGGGATATCGTCGTCAAAATCAATGGTTGGTTCCATTGGGTTTGATGCACCACCTTGTGGGGCATTTTGTGGTTTAGGAGCGAAACCACCTTGTTGCTGCGGTGCACTATTTTGTTGTGGTGCAAAGCCGCCTTGCGGTTGTTGGTATTGATTATTTTGTTGTGGTGTTGGCGCTGACTGAGGTTGCGCTGCTGGTGCTGTTTGCTGTTGTGGAGCATAACCACCTTGTTGCTGGTTATTTTGGCCTTGATTATTTTGACCGTAACCACCGCTTTGTTGACCACCTTGCGCTTGATTACCTTGGTAACCACCACCTTGTTGTCCACCTTGTGATTGATTACCTTGGTAACCACCACTTTGCTGATCGCCACCACGTGCGCCTAACATTTGCATTTGACCAGTAAAGCCATCTACAACTATTTCTGTAGTGTATTTTTCTTGGCCTTGTTGATCGGTCCACTTACGAGTTTGAAGTTTACCTTCAACATAAATTTGTGAACCTTTACGACAATATTCACCAACAATTTCAGCTAACTTGCCAAAAAATACAACACGGTGCCACTCAGTTTTATCAACCATTTGGCCAGTGTTTTTATCTTTATAGCTATCTGAAGTTGCTAAGGTAATATTTGCTACACCGTTGCCGTTAGGCATATAACGAACTTCAGGATCTTGCCCTAAATTACCAACCAAAATTACTTTGTTCACACCGCGTGCCATGGAACCATCTCCTATAAATGTTAGATTAAACCAGCGACTTTACGTGCTTGGTCTAGGTCAAATTCTTTATCATTAATCTTTAAATAGCTGCGACTTTCATCGCGAACCACAGTTGCTTCTATTACGCCTGGTAAAGCAACTAACTGAGAAGCAAGTGTTTGAGCATGCTCTTCAGAATCTAATTTGGTCATTAAACTAATAACTTTACTTTTGGGTGGGACTTGCATTTTCCACGCAATAATAAGCCATATTAACCCAACAAGTGCCGCTGCCGCAAACACAGCTTGCGTCGTTGTAGTTTGTGCTACATAACCACCTAACATACCGCCTAAAAAGGCGCCTAAAAACTGACTAGATGAGTAGCCCCCCATTGCTGAACCTTTTTGGCTTGCAGGTGCAATACGCGATACAAGTGCAGGCATTGTGGCTTCTAAAAAGTTAAATGCTACAAAATAAAGTAGCATACATACAGCAATACCTACTACGCTATTTACCCACACCGACATTGCTAACATACTTATAGTTAACAAGGCTACTGAGCCAATAAATGCTTGTTTTTCTTTCTCTTTTTTAATAGCCACTATCATTATTGGGACCATTAATAAAAAAGCTAAAAACAACACTGGAATATATAAATACCAGTGATGATCGGCAACCAAGCCATCTTTAATGAGTTGACTCGGCAATACCACAAAGATTGTGGTTAGGGTTAAATGCAATAACAGCACACCTGCATTTAATCGCGCTAACTGAGGGTGTTTAATTAGTTTTTTAATATCACTAAAGCTTGCTAACGTATCGCCTTTGGGTGCTTTATTTACCGCATTTGGCACTAGCATAGTAACAATAAATATACCAAAAACAGCTAAAATAGCAGTCAGCCAAAATACGCCGGCAATGCCCCACGAAGCTGCAACAATTGGCCCCAATAACATAGCAAACGCAAAGCTCATTCCTATGCTCATACCAATGACAGCCATTACTTTTGGTCGTTGCTCATCGCGGCTTAAATCTGAAGCAAACGCGAGTAGCGCACTGGCTATTGCGCCCATACCTTGTAAAGCGCGGCCTACCGTAACCATTTGAATAGAGTCTGCTAATGCAGCCACTACCGATCCAATAGCAAATACAATTAAGCCACCTACAATAACCTTTTTACGACCAATTTTATCGGATAATCGGCCCATAGGTATTTGCAATACGGCTTGCGTTAAACCATACGCACCTATAGCAAAACCAATCCAAATAGGCGAAAAACCTTCAAGCGATTGTCCATAAATAGCCAATACAGGCATCAGCATAAACAAGCCGAGCATTCTAAATGCAAACACACTCGCTAATGATACCGCTGCGCGTTTTTCTCGTGAATTAAGTGAAGATGCGGTCATTATTTACGTGATCTTACTCTATGAAAAATTGAGGTGGGGATTCTACCATAAGCTTGGCAATAATTAATCGCCTATAAGTAAGGATTTTTTCATTGATCAAGGATTAATATTGCTTCGTATTATGCGATACTGAGTAAATAATTTTGGTAATAAACGAGATAGCATGGAAAACATTGAAGTCCGAGGCGCCCGCACGCACAATTTAAAAGACATCAGCCTAACCATCCCACGTGATAAATTAATAGTTATTACTGGCCTATCTGGTTCGGGGAAGTCATCACTTGCATTTGATACACTTTATGCAGAAGGGCAACGCCGGTATGTTGAATCACTCTCTGCGTATGCAAGGCAATTTTTATCGCTTATGGAAAAGCCTGATGTAGATCACATCGAAGGCCTCTCTCCTGCCATTTCTATTGAGCAAAAATCAACGTCTCATAATCCACGCTCAACCGTGGGTACTATTACCGAAATTTACGATTATTTACGACTCATGTTTGCCCGCGTTGGCGAACCACGATGTCCTACGCATGATTTACCACTTGCTGCGCAAACAGTGAGTCAAATGGTCGATAGCGTTTTGGCACTGCCTGAAGGCAGTAAATTAATGCTGCTTGCGCCTATAGTAAAAGAGCGTAAAGGTGAGCATGTTAAGTTATTAGAACAGCTATCAAGCCAAGGTTACATTCGCGCCCGTATAGATGGTGAAGTATGTGACTTGTCTGATCCACCAACCCTTGAGCTTCATAAAAAACATACCATTGAAGTGGTTGTAGACCGTTTTAAAGTAAAAGATGGCTTACAACAACGCCTAGCAGAATCGTTCGAAACCGCACTTGAAATGTCTAATGGCGTTGCACATGTAGCATATATGGATGATAGCAGCGCTGAAGAAATTCTATTTTCAGCAAATTTTGCCTGCCCTACTTGTGGCTATGCAATGACTGAACTAGAACCGCGTTTGTTTTCGTTTAATAACCCTGCTGGTGCGTGCCAAACCTGTGATGGTTTAGGTGTACGCCAATATTTTGATCCTAATCGTGTAGTGCACAATCCTGAGCTCAGCCTTGCTGGCGGTGCAATTAAAGGCTGGGATAAACGCAGCTTTTATTACTATCAAATGCTACAAGCCGTTGCGGATCATTATAGTTTTGATTTAGATGTGCCTTATCAAGATTTAGACAGCGACTCGAAAAAAATTATTTTAGACGGCTCTGGTAGCACTAAAATTGCGTTTAATTACCGTAACGACCGTGGCGATTTAATTACGCGTAACCATGAGTTTGAAGGCGTTTTAAACAACATGAATCGTCGCTACCGCGAGACCGAGTCAAACTCTGTACGCGAAGAACTTGCTAAATACCAAACAAGCCAAGCGTGCCCTAGCTGTTATGGCTCGCGCTTACGCGAAGAATCTCGAAATGTATTTATTGGTCAAACTAACTTACCTGCAATCACATGCATGAGTATTGGTGAAGCCATGAGCTTTTTTGAAGGGTTAACACTCACCGGACAAAAAGGCCAAATAGCTGAAAAAATATTAAAAGAAATTCGCGACCGTTTATCATTTTTGATTAACGTTGGCCTAAATTACTTATCACTTGAGCGCAGTGCCGACACACTATCGGGCGGTGAAGCACAGCGTATCCGCTTAGCGAGCCAAATTGGTGCTGGCCTTGTAGGCGTAATGTACGTACTAGATGAGCCGTCTATTGGATTACACCAACGCGATAACGACCGCTTATTACAAACACTAATCCATTTGCGCGACTTAGGTAACACCGTTATTGTGGTAGAGCACGATGAAGATGCTATTCGTGCCGCTGACCATATTATTGATATTGGTCCAGGTGCGGGTGTTCATGGTGGGCATATTATTGCTCAAGGTACACGCGACGATATTTTAGCAAGCAAAGAGTCTGTTACCGGCCAATTTTTATCAGGCGTACGTAAAATAGAAATACCAAAAGAACGCCACCCAACGAACGAAAAATGGCTAGAGCTATTTGGCGCTACAGGGAACAACCTCAAAAGTGTGGATTTAAAAATTCCATTTGGTTTAATGACCTGTGTTACCGGTGTATCGGGCTCGGGCAAATCAACGCTAATAAACGACACTTTATTTAAACTTGCTCATACAGAGTTAAATGGCGCAACCACTGCCGAAGCTGCACCGTATAAATCAATTAGTGGTTTGGATCATTTTGATAAAGTAATCGATATAGATCAAAGCCCAATTGGTCGTACTCCGCGTTCAAACCCGGCAACCTACACTGGTATATTTACCGGTATTCGCGAGTTATTTGCAGGTACGCAAGAAGCGCGCTCACGTGGCTACAAAGTAGGCCGCTTTAGCTTTAACGTTAAAGGCGGACGCTGTGAAGCGTGCCAAGGCGACGGCTTAATTAAAGTTGAAATGCACTTTTTACCTGATGTATATGTACCGTGTGACGTATGTAAGAGTAAGCGCTATAACCGCGAAACACTCGAAGTACAATACAAAGGTAAAAACATACACCAAGTGCTTGAGATGACTGTTGAAGACGCCCATGATTACTTTGATAAAATACCGGCTATTGCCCGTAAGCTTAAAACGCTTATGGACGTTGGTTTGTCGTATGTCCGTTTAGGTCAAGCCGCTACTACTCTCTCTGGTGGTGAGGCGCAACGTGTAAAATTAGCGCGCGAGCTATCAAAGCGTGATACCGGTAAAACACTCTATATATTGGACGAACCAACAACAGGCTTACACTTTGCTGATATTGAACAGCTGCTTGTTGTGCTTCATCGCTTGCGCGATCACGGCAATACAATTGTGGTTATTGAGCACAATCTTGATGTTATTAAAACAGCAGACTGGGTAATCGATTTAGGACCTGAAGGCGGTGCTGGCGGTGGTGAAATACTCATTGCAGGTACACCAGAAGAAGTAGCCGAATGTGAGCGTTCACATACAGGGCATTATTTAAAACCATTGCTTTAATACTAATTAACCTGAGCTGCGGATAATAAATCTATCCCAAGCAGCCATTTTTAGCGCTAACTACGTTGAATTTACTTGAAGTAGGCCAGGTTAAATCTCTTAAGCAGAGTTCGGATTAATTATAAAAAAGCACCAAGCAGTTAAACTGCTTGGTGCTTTTTTATGCATAACGTTCTACTTATAACTGTATTATATTTTGCTATTTATCCCAACTAATTTGTACTATTTGCATGTCTCTATACTTAGACCCCGTAAACAATATTTCATTGTTTTCGTTCACTTCAAAACCAATAGGTCGAAAGTCTACGTGTGTATCTTGTATGGTTAGATCTTGTAGATTTAGTCTAGCGATTCTAGAAATTGAATCTGAATAATAGAAATAGTCTTTGCTAACTCCATATGCGACTGACTTTTTGGCGTTTTTAGGCATTTCCCAGCGCTGCCTATCAGATAAGCGAATTAACTGATTATCATTAGTTACGTAACCGTTACCTTTACTATCTGAAATGAGTTTACTAGCTTTTATTCCTTCTATCACGCGTGTA
This sequence comes from Pseudoalteromonas sp. SG45-5, assembly GCF_014164085.1. Lineage (NCBI taxonomy): Bacteria > Pseudomonadati > Pseudomonadota > Gammaproteobacteria > Alteromonadales > Pseudoalteromonadaceae > Pseudoalteromonas > Pseudoalteromonas sp. SG45-5. Next base: position 7,656 of record NZ_JACJEM010000018.1, read on the forward strand.
TCACGCGTTACTAAATTAAATTCTGCCAATATATTTTTTGAACCAAGTTGCTTAATATAAATAATGCTTTCGTTATTTTTAGACCAAATATAGCTTACTATTTTATGCTTGTTAAATTCTTCTAACGGATAAAATTTTTGAGCGTTTACGTCATAAAGTGAAAAGCTTTTATTTTTTATAAACATTATGCGTTGCTTATTGGGAGAGACTCTTAGCCCTCTTAATGCAAAAGTAGATAGGCCATCACCGTAATTAAAAAAGCTAAGTTGCTTTGTAAGACCATGTTGAGAGAGCCACAATTGACTGCTGCCAGAGCGCTCGGATACGAAAACATGCGCTGGCCCTTCCTCATTAATTATTTCAACAATGTTGTACTCGTCTTTATCACTTTTATAGAGTGCCTCATACTCAGGGTTATCACCAAAAGGGTCTGTTGCTTTAATTAGCGAGTATGCTTGTGTTTTATTTTCTGAATAAAAAAGGCTATTAGCAGATTGAACTGCAATATAATAAGGTGAAATTGCTGGGGTAACCGTTAGTGTGCGTTTAATAATATTATTTTTATCAAACACTATGCTTGAAAGCTCAGAGTCTTCAAAAACAATCACACCTTTATCGTCTGCAAGCCAGTCAAACGCGAAGCTAATTATGCTTTTGTTTGCTTTAAATAACCGCTTGGTTTCATGGGTCTCAAAGTTGTAGCTAAATACAGAAAAAGGCTGACCTTTTTGACTAAGTATATACGCTATTTTATTACCTGAAGAAGATAAGCGCGGCATTATTACGCCATACATTACACCTGGTGGTGGAATAACAATAGACTCTTTTTGTAACTCTAAATCAAATTTATATAAACCTGAGCCATCTTGCTCATTTTTATATTCAGTATAATAAATATGTTTACTATTTTCGTCTACTTGTGCATAGCCGGTGTATCTAAGGTCACACTTTTTAATTAAAGTAGCCTCACCAACAATAGGAAACTGGCTTAAGTCAACCAGTACCATTTCACACTTTTGCTGCTTTAAGTTGGTCGCTTGTAACAACACAGAATGCTGATTTAACTGCCACGATAAAATAGATACTTGAAAGCCAGGATAGGTAATTTCAACCTCCCTTTGATCCGATAGTCGCTTTACAAATGCATGCATTACGTCATTTTCAGGTTCAACATTTGTATAAGCTAAATATTGTTTATCAGAAGACAATTCAGGGTGAACCTCGCTGCCTATATTCCATGTACTTGCCACCTTATTAACAGTGATCAGTTTAGTCTTTTCGCTAGAAGTCGCATTAACAAAAAACAACCCAAACCATACTAAAAAGCACAGGCAAATAATGGCTAATAAAGAATAAATTAAAAACTTTTTACTATTCTTTCTTTGCACTGGTTGCGAAATAGTTGCAGTAGCTACCTCTTCATTTTTTACAGAAATACCCAGTGAATCAGGCAGAATGTTTACAGACTCTTCAGAAGCGTTTGCTTGCGTTAAACGCTCTGGTATTACGGTTAGGCTATACCCTTTACGGTAATGCGTTTTTAAAAGCGGCGCTTTTTCAATTGGGTGGGCAAGCTGCTTTCTTAACTCTGAGATTGCTCGGTTAATCGCATTATCGTCAACAAAGCTCTGCTGCCATACACTCTCAATAAGCGTTTGACGGGAAACTATTTGTTGGGGCTTATCAATAAAATGCAGTAAGAGCCTTACTAAAAGTGGATCTAATTCCCTTTCTAAGTTGTTTGAAGTAATCACACATCGATTACTAATAAATTGCCAAGGTCCGATTTGATAATTCATAGTCTTTACGCATTTTTATTTTTGTAAACCGTATCACATCTACATATTTTTTTGTAGAAAAAGCATTTAAACCTTATATTAGCAATATAAGGTTTAAAGCTAACCCACTAAATTAAAACAATTTATTAACCATAAAACCTTATCTATGAATTGCTCATAACTAGATAAGCGACTCAATACAAATTCAGCGATATTATTTAAACCGTCATCAACAAGCAGCTTAGCAAAAGTTATTCGTGATTCTAAATTAGCTGCAATTAAAAATATAAAAGGTTTAATTATGAACAGCACAATGAAAAAAGTACTACCAGCTCTACTATTAGCAACTGCATTTAATACTGCGTCGGTCATTGCCACTGAAGGTGAACACACAATGCAATTAGAACAGTGTGTAATTGGTGAGACTATGCTCAAGAGCAATACAATTACTGAGAGTGCAATCGATGCCAATGTGACCACGGTAAATAACGTTAGCACTGATACACTTTTTTCTAGAATAGAAAATAAAATTTCAGCCGACTTAGACTCATCAATTGACGAGATTAATGCAAGAGTTGATGAAAACATCTCAAAAATAGCGTCATCTATAACAACTTATATGACCTCAGTTTTACTTGATAAGTAGAACTATATTTTTAATTGACTTAATTATAGGAATTATTATGAAGGTATTTACAAAGAATATTTTATCGGCAAGTATTTTACTCAGTAGTTGCTTAATTACGAGCTTTGCGCACGCGCAAAGCTCAGTTTGGCAAGTTAGTAAAGGCGGAGACTCTTTATTTATTGGTGGTACGATACACATTCTACCTAAGTCTGAAATGCCTTTACCTATAGAATTTAATCATGCTTATGAGTTAGCAGATACCATCATATTAGAAACTAAATTACCAAATCCAACTGATACCAAAGCGCAAATGGAAATGCTGAGCGCTTTGTCATACACCAATAATGAAAAGTTAAGTCAAAGATTAAGCCCTGACGTTAAACAACAATTAGAAAGTAAGCTTGCTGAGTTTGGCGCTAACTTAATTAAACTAGATAGTTTTCGCCCTGCAATGATGAGCATCGTTTTAATGTCGATGGAGTTGCAAAAACAAAACTTAGTGGGCGAAGGAGTAGATGCTTATTTTAGTAGAAAGGCAACTGAGGATAGTAAATCACAGCAATATCTAGAAACCATGGACTTTCAACTACAGCTATTTAAAACTATGGGCCAAGATAACGAAAATAAATTTATCAAATACAATTTAGATGAACTGGGTAGTTACGGGAATATGTTTAAAACGCTCGTTTCAGCATGGCGCAGTGGTAATACAAAAATCCTTAATAGTGTTGCTATTGAAAAAATGCAAAAAGATGATCCACATACCTATAAACAGCTCATTACAGATAGAAATAATGATTGGTTACCAAAAGTAGAAGCCATGTTTAATAACGATAAAAATGAGTTTGTACTTGTTGGAGTTGCCCATCTTGCAGGCCAAGATAGCTTACTCACATTGCTTGAAAACAAAGGCTACAGCGTTTCTTTAGTCAGTGTTGATAACACGGTAGATATAACAGTAAAAGGGGCTGAATAATGGATAAAACAGACAAACTAGCGATATCGCTACTGCTTCTATTTGGGTCTATCATGTTGATATGTGCTATATAAAAAATGCCGCTTAATAAAGCGGCATTTTTTGTTTTTAAACTTATATAATTTAACCGCGAGGAATAAAACCAAGCGCATCGTATACCGACTTCAGTGTTTTCTCAGCGCGTACGCTGGCTTTTTCAGCACCCGATTTCATTATGCTATCAAGTAGGTTTTGATCTTCTCTGATCTCTTTAAAGCGTGCTTGAATTGGCTCAATCATGTTTACAACCGCATCTGCTGTATCTTTCTTTAAGTGGCCATACATTTTATCTTCATACTCAGGCACTAAGTCTTCAATTGAGCGCTTAGTTGCAACACTCAATAAAGTAAGCAAGTTTGACACACCAGGCTTTTCTGCGCGATCGAAATAAATGCGCGCTTGCTCATCTGAGTCAGTGACTGCTTTTTTAAGCTTTTTCACAATTTGTTTAGGCTCATCTAATAACATGATATAACCATTTGGGTTTTCGTCAGACTTAGACATCTTTTTAAGTGGATCTTGCAAGCTCATTACGCGTGCACCAAACTCAGGTATGTACGGCTCTGGTAATTTAAATACGTCACCGTATAAATTATTGAAGCGTGTCGCTATATCGCGAGTCAGCTCTAAATGCTGCTTTTGATCATCCCCTACAGGTACTTGATCAGCTTGGTATAATAAAATATCCGCAGCTTGCAATACTGGGTATGAAAATAAGCCCACGTTTACATTATTTGCATGCTTAGATGACTTATCTTTAAACTGAGTCATTCGATTAAGCTCGCCCATCTGCGCGTAACAATTTAATACCCACGCTAACTGTGCGTGCTCAGGTACTTGCGATTGTACAAATAACGCAGATTTTTCAGGATCAATGCCACATGCCGCGTAAAGAGCAATACCATCTAACACACGAGAGCGCAGTAATTCAGGCTCTTGTCGAACCGTAATAGCGTGTAAGTCTACTAACATAAAGAAACTTTCGTGGTCTTCCTGTAACTTTAGCCACTGGTTAATAGCGCCAACATAGTTGCCTATTGTCATACCACCGGTTGGCTGAATGCCGCTTAAAACTACTGGTTTACTCATGATTTTCCTTTATTTTGCTTAATGAATAATATTTAACGCTGCGTTAGAACAGGTATTATATCTAAGAAGTTATCGCATAGGTACTGCGGATTATAATCCTCAAGATTTTCGCCTTGATTATAGCCATAACTAAGTGCAATTACCTCTATATTAGCGGCTTTAGCGGCGAGTATATCGCTTTTTGAATCGCCTATCATTATAGCTTTATTGGGTTCAACATTTAGCTTTTTGCAAGCAAAAAGCAATGGTTCCGGCGATGGTTTTTTTGCCACATCATCACCGCAAATAATCACATCAAAGTGGCTTGTTAGCGCTAGTTTATCAAGTAGTTTTTCTGTAAATATACGGGCTTTATTTGTAATTAACGCTTTTGGCATACCACGAAGTGCCGCAAGGCCTGTTTCTACATGTTGGTACAATAAGCTGTATTCACCAACTTGCTGCTCATAGTGCATATAAAACTGCGTTATTGCTTTGCTACTAAGTGCTTCATCTAAATGTTCGCTAACTTGCATATCACCGCTTAAAGCGCGTTTTACTAGTACTTCAATACCATTGCCTACCCAGCTTTCAACTAAGCGCTGACTAACAATAGGAAAAGCGAGTTCACTCAAGGTAAGATTAAGGGCGATGTATAAATCGTAAACGCTATCAACCAAGGTTCCATCTAAATCAAATAAAGCGACATCGTACTTCATTATTTAACACTTCCGAGCTGCTCACGCATTTGATCTATCACTTCTTTGTAATCTGGTTGATTAAAAATAGCAGAACCCGCAACAAACATATCCGCACCCGCAGCTGCTGCAGCTGCAATGTTATCAACTTTAATGCCACCATCCACTTCTAAACGAATTTCACGACCTGATTCAACAATTCGTTGTTTAGTTTGGCGTAGTTTTTCAAGCGTGTGAGGTATAAAACTTTGCCCACCAAACCCAGGGTTTACTGACATAAGTAAAATGACATCGAGTTTATCAATAACATGATCTAAGTAACTTAAGCTGGTTGCAGGGTTAAACACTAAGCCCGCTTTACAACCATGATCTTTTATTAGCTGGATGGTACGATCAACATGCTCACTCGCTTCTGGATGAAACGTAATAATTGAGGCACCCGCCTGTGCAAACTGGGGAATAAGGCTATCGACTGGTTTCACCATTAAATGTACGTCGATGGGTGCTGTAATACCGTAATCTCTAAGTGCTTTACATACCATAGGGCCAATAGTTAGATTAGGTACATAATGATTATCCATTACATCAAAGTGCACCACATCGGCACCGGCTGCCAAGACTTTGTCGACATCTTCACCTAGTTTTGCAAAATCAGCAGAGAGAATTGAAGGGGCTATCAAGTATTTTTGTTCTGGAGTAAACATAGTAAATCCATCAATGAATCATTTATTCCATAATGTAACTTAATTTGTGATGTTACCCAAGTTACTACAATAAAATAGTCGTAGCTTTAAAGTTAATTATTTAAAAGTTAAGTTATTATTTTATATAATTTTTACCTATATTCAGTTAAATTTAAGTTTGTTATTTAATCAATTTTTGTTATGCTTAAAAAAGTAACAAATTATTAGGTTATATTATGCGGGCTTTTAAAATTGGGATATTAATTGCATCGGCAATACTATTTATTGGGGCGTTTAGTTTTGCTTCAGATAACGAGCAAGAACTTAGCTCTGCAAATAGCTGCCAACATCAAAAAACTGTAAATGCATGTATCAAAATAGAAGATGACTCATCTTGGTTTTCTTGGGTTACCGGTGATAGCCGAAGCGCTCAGTTTCATTACCTTGATTTGTTAGAACTACTTACCAGCAACGAAGACTCTAAAAACACCTCATCTTTAAAACCATTGTTTAAATAATGCTGCATTTTTTTAGCGCTATACAGAGTGTGTTAGCAGCATTTTTTGGTGTTCAATCTGAAAATAAGCGCCAAACAGATTTCAAACAACACTCCCTATTTTCAATTGCAATAATCGCTATTATTTTCTTTATTCTATTTGTTATCGCTATTTATGCCGTGGTCGTTCTGGTGCTAAATACATAGCCATCAGCTCATTGACTTTATTACGAGATCCCCCTTTAGGACTAATAGTACGCTTTACTTGAATTTGCTCAAGAGATGCTTGACTGTAAATTTTGCGAGTCCAGACAGTATCGTGGTTCGAAATAAGTACGGGGGTATTATTTTCAAATGCAGCTTGTTCAGCTAAATTAGCCAAATTAGCTTGATCATCTAAATTGAAACCGCCTTTAGCATAAGATGTAAACGACGCTGTTTTGCTTAATGGTACATAGGGTGGATCGCAATATATAACGGCATTTTCGGGCACCAGTTTAAACACATCATCGTAACCTAAACACGTAAAGGTAGCTTGCTGGGCTTTTTCGGCAAAAAAGTACATTTCTTTTTCAGGGAAGTAAGGCTTTTTATATTTTCCAAAAGGTACATTAAAAATACCTTTTAAGTTATATCGACAAAGGCCATTATAACCAAAACGGTTCATGTATAAGAACAGCATTGATCGCTCATAAACATCGCGGCTTTGATTGAACTGCACACGATACTCATAGTAAGCGTCGGGGTGATTATTTAAATCTACGAATAGCTTTTTAGCATCACTAATAAACTCCTCAGGAGAGTCTCTCAGTTCTTTATATAGGTTGATTAAATCAGCATTAATATCATTGAGAATATAATGTTTAAAATTGCTATTTAAAAAAACTGAGCCCGCGCCAACAAAAGGTTCAACCAAAGTATCAGCATGCTTAGTTGCTTGCTTTAATCGCGCGTTAATATCATCAACTAGACTGTATTTTCCGCCAGCCCATTTAAGGAAGGCTCTACTCTTTTGCTGCATTGGGCTCTTTACTTCAATTCGGTGTTGCGAGATTTTACACTAAAGTCGTTTAATTTACTGATCTAGTAGTGCAATTTCTTGTTTTATTTTATTAATTCTCTTATAGAAAGGTTTATTCTTTAAAATACCTATTGGCAAATTTTTCATCGCTAAGGTCGCATCGCTTAAGTTTTCGAAACTGCCGTATGTTATTACCCACCAAACTTTATTATTTCTTTTTGTTTGATAAATATGCACCGTATTCTGTAGCTTATATTGAGCAATAAATTGATCACTCACTTGCTGCTGCGTAACTGCTAATAACTGAATAACAATATTAGCTTCTGGTTGCTTGAGGTACCATTGTTTTTCTCTTTCGGGCTGACTAGTCTTATTAGCTATTTCTTTGCTGACTTTTGCTGGCTGTTCAATAACAGGAGTCGATTCTCTATCATTGCTAGCGACAACATCAACGTTCTCTTTAGGCTTTGTGAGGCTTTGCATTATTGCCGGCACATCATTATGAAGTGGCTTGCGCTCAGCAATGCTTGGTTCAGCTATTACTTCGCCAGCACTGAGGGTAGAGCTATTAGGTGTAGAGAAAGCGCTTTTTAAATTATCTTTTTCTAGCGACGATTCGGTAATCCGCTTTACAGAAATTGCTGTGGTACTAACCTCAACCTGCTCTTGCTGATAGTACTGTTGCCACCATTGAGTCATGTCTGATTTATATAAAAAACCTATAATTAAGAACATGATGATCAACATCAAAATAAGCAAATGCAAACGCCAAGATACCTTGTCTTTTACAACAACATTGGCAACGTGTTCATTAGCTTGCCATGCAAGTAATAAACTTGGATTTCCGTGTGCCTCAGTTAAAAATGCTTGGAATACGGGATCCTCATCATAAGGAAGGTCCTTAAAATACCATCCCATTAATTGCTTACTCTCACTCAGCGTCAGCGGCTCTAAATAAATTTCTACCGCATTATTCAAAGGTAACTTTGATGATGATGCAAGCATGATGTACAAAGTACTCGGGCTATTTTTTGCAAGTAATTCTAATTCAGACAAAAATTCTTCAGATAAATTTCGGCCGCCATCGAGCACCCATAAACAGGGACCACAAGATTGCTGTTGTGATAGCTGGAAAAAATTTTCAGACAAAGTTAAGTTATGATCAACTAAAGGGGTCTTAAAACTTTGCTCTAACAAACTACTCATTAATTGAGTGTCAGTCATTTTTGCACTTGTCTGCACAAAAACTTTATTAAACTCGGTATATTTATCAGTAATGAAAGTTTCGAGCATATAGCTTTTACCGAGCCCTGAAGTGCCCAATAAAACAATGAGGTTTTGCCCGTATTCAAATTGCAGTGCGATTCTATCCACCAAAGCAGCACGGCTTGGTAAAATTTGTAGCTGCATTTATTGCTCGATTAAGTCTCGAACTTGGTCGTCAGATACATCATCAACTAATGCACATTGGCCAAATTGGGTGGGTAAAATAAAACGAATCGTTCCTTTTTTATTCTTTTTATCTTTACGCATGTGCGTTAGAAATTGCTCGCTTGTCATTTTTGTAGGTATTTTGGTTGGTAAGTTATACTGTGCAATCACATCAATAATACGTGTTACTTCGTCCGCACTTAAATCTTCACGCGCATTCGCCAGCTTAGCCGCAAGTACCATCCCAGTAGCAACAGCTTCTCCGTGTAACCAAACACCGTACCCCATTTGCGCTTCAATCGCATGAGCAAATGTGTGGCCTAAGTTGAGTAGTGCTCGTAAACCATGTTCTTTTTCATCTTGAGCAACAATTAATGCTTTAATTTCACAACACCTAAAAATAATATGTTGCAAACAAACTTCATCTAATTGCTGTAAATCTGTCACATGTTGCTCTAAATAACTAAATAGATCGGTGTCGTAAATCAAACCATATTTAATTACTTCAGCCATACCAGCAGCAAACTCTCTGGCAGGTAACGTATGTAGTGATTGTGTATCGATAAAAACAGCTTGTGGCTGATAAAACGCCCCTATCATATTTTTACCTAGAGGATGATTTACAGCGGTTTTACCACCTACTGATGAATCAACCTGCGATAATAACGTTGTGGGTATTTGAATAAACGGCACACCACGCTGATAACATGCAGCGACAAAGCCCGTTAAATCACCAACAACACCACCGCCCAATGCAATTAAGCACGTATCTCGGCCGCAATTGTTTTGAAGTAAAAAGGCAGATATTTTTTCAAACCATTCTAATGATTTATACTGTTCGCCATCAGGAATGATAAAAGAAAGTGGATTTAGTTCGGCTAATGAATCAAGTAGCTTTTGTAAATATAAAGGCGCTATTGTGTCATTAGTAATGATGATAGGCCGACAATCACCAATGTGGTGGACTAGGCGGCCATTATCTTGAAGTGCAGATTTACCAATGTATATAGGGTAACTTCGCTCGTCCAAATTAACAGTTAATTCAAGCATGCTCCGTTATTCCTTTATTATTAGTTTTTAAAAATCTAGTTTCTCGATGATTTGGTTAGCAACAACTTTAGCGCTTTGCTCATCAGTGCGTACAACAAAATCTGCCACTTCTTTATATAACGGTTCGCGTTCTTCTGCTAAGCGCTCTAATACATCACGAGGTGCTTCTTCTGTTTGCAGTAACGGGCGACGCTTGTCGCGTTGTGTGCGTGCAACTTGTTTTTCAATCGGTGTCTCTAGGTATACAACGATACCTCGAGCCGAAAGCTTGTTTCGAACTTCTTTACTCATTACTGAACCACCACCGGTAGCAAGTACAATACCTTGCATTTCCGTTAAGTCGCCAATAACAGATTCTTCACGAAGTCTAAAGCCTTCTTCACCCTCAAGATCAAACACCCATGCAATATCTGCACCTGTTCGGCGTTCAATTTCTTGATCAGAATCAACAAATTCAAGGTGTAATTGATCGGCAATGTGACGACCAATTGTGCTTTTTCCAGCCCCCATGGGGCCAATTAGAAATATATTACGTTTCTCAGCCATATCTTTTAGTACAAACGAACTCTAAAATTTGAAATAAAACCCCGCCTAACGACCTGGCCCCAAAATTAAGGAGGGGATTATCTCAGTAATTGCAGGGGTATTTCAAGTCAATTAGCATAAAAAGCTATATAACGAGCAATTAATCTAAATAATTACCCGTTGGTTAACAAAAAACTATCTTATTTTAATCAATTTGTATTTTTGGAGTCACGAAAATCAGTAATTCACGCTTTTCGTTAAACTCACTGGTACTCTTAAACAACCTTCCTAAGTATGGAATATCGCCTAAAATTGGTACTTTTTTAGTCGAATTTATAATTTGTTGCTGAAAAATTCCACCAAGTACGACTGTTTGGCCATTTTCAACAAGCACTTGTGTTTCTATTTGTTGAGTATCAATAGCAACAGCTGGGCCAGTTCCAGTTTGAACTGTATCCCCTCGTGTATCTTGAGTGATAATTAAATCTAAAATGACTTTATTGTCAGGTGTAATATGTGGTGTTACTTGCAAACTTAGCACTGCTTTTTTAAAGCTAACCGTTGTCGCACCACTTGAAGCCGATTCAACGTAAGGGATTTCAGTCCCCTGCTCTATACGTGCTTGTTGTTGATTTGCTGTAGTGATACGAGGGCTCGCGATAATTTCGCCTTTATTTTCTTCCTCAAGTGCAGTTAACTCTAAATCAATCAATGTCCCATTGGCAAGCTTCGCAATATGCATGCCTATACTTGCTGACGCATTTGCAACGGGTAAATTTACATTTAATCTATCTGATATAGCAGGGATAACACCATTAGAAATTGTATTAGCCCCTTCCAATGTGCCCGATATACCATCACTACCTTGCTGATCGCTAAAACCCCAACGCACACCTAAGTCTTCTGTTACGTTATCGCGCACTGTGACCATACGGGCTTCTATTACAACTTGCTTAACTGCTATATCGAGGGTTTCGACCATGCGGCGCACACTTTCAATGCTTTTTGCGGTGTCCTTTATCAATAATGTATTCGTGCGCTTATCAACAGAAACACTCCCCCGCTGAGTGATGATGCTATTAGTATCTGTTTTTAGTAGATCGGCAAACTCCTCAGCTTTAGCATAATTTAGACGAATATACTCGCTATATAACGGCTCTAAATTTTCAACATCTTGCTTTGCCTTTAAATCTTTTGCCTCTCGCGCTGCCAGTTCCTCTGAAGGAGCAACCATCAATATAGAGCCATCCATGCGCTTATCAAGCCCTTTGATACGAAGCACTACATCAAGCGCCTGATCCCATGGCACACCATCCAATCGTAGCGTAATATTGCCTGTCACTGAGTCACTGGTAACTAAATTAAAGTTATTGTAACCGGCTATAATTTGTAACACCGCCCGAACAGAAATATCTTGAAAATTTAAGGTCATTGGGCGACCTTGATACTCATTACCACCATCTAAATAAGCATTTTGAGCATCGTCTTTTTCTACTGTTAATGTAAAAATATTATCTATTTGTTGATAAGTGAAAGTGAATGCTGCATTTGGCTTAATAACTATTTGGGTTAGACCCTCTTTTTTAAATGTTTCTATTTTACTAACAATCGTTCCAAAATCGAGTACGTCTAGCTCATACAGTAAATCATCTAAAATATCAGTATGGTGAAAGTCAGCAATGATTTTACCGCCGCTTTCATGTACCTCTATTGCTGCTTGAGTATCTTGTAAAAAAACAAGCACCTTCGCTTCACCTTTTTCGCCTCGACGAAAATCGATTGATTGAACGCGGTTAATATAATTACCCGCTATTTCCTGAGAGTGAGTATTTTCATCTTCAACCATATGTTCTGTTAATGGATTATCAGAGACACGTAAAGAAACAAGATTGTTATGGATTTGTGTTTCATAAATTTTTAGACGCTCAAGATTGACGATAACTTTTAAACCACTGCTTGTTAGTGCACTGGTAACATTCTTGATCCCCGCTTGATTAACCGGTACATTTTCTAATCCCTCTTCCAATTGAGCAGCACTGAATAACATTTCTATACGTGCCGGATTATTAAAAACTTGTATTTTAGGCTCTTGAATTAATTCTTCGTCAAACACTAGTTGTAACTCAGTTTCACCTTTAAGTAGTGGGTTATAACGAACATCATAAAGTAACGGTGTTGCGATAGCAGAGTTAGCTGTCAACACACTCACGATAACAAATAGAATTATCGAGATGCGGTTAAGCCAAGGAACATCCTTATGCATGCTGTTTTTACCTTTTTTCTTATTAATTTGCGCCATCAATTGCCGCCTCTAACATTTCCAATTTCGTCAGGCGCTCTTTCCAACAACCAGACCCATCAGGGATTAATTCTACAAGCTCTATATAGTCATTCGTTACTAATCTTACCTTTCCATCATAACTGCCTAAATGGTTACCAACGGTTACCCGGTGCAAAGTGGCGTCGGCGGCAGTAATAAGTGCCCATACTTGTTCAGCTGATCCGATTGTGCCTTTCATTGCCAAATTATCCAACGGGTATTTTTCCAGTACTTCGCGTGTACGCTCTGGATCTGGATGCAAACAGTTTTTAATTTGTGTGAGCTTATTTTGAATAATCTCTGGTTGCGGTGCTACAAAAGGGCTTCGCAATTGTTTTGCGTTATATTCAAAATGTTCAAATTTTAATAACTCAGGAATTGAGTCAACTTTAGGCGTTGTACTCGCTTTAACTTGGTCAATAAATTCTTTTTGCTCAGATATATCATCGTTACAACCGCATAGCACAAGGACCAGTGCTGAGGTTAAAAACAAGCGCTTCATTTTTTTAGCCCTTCTTCATAACGATATGTTTTTGCCACTACGCTAAATGTTAGCTGTTTTTCACCTGATGATGAAATAGAAAAGTCGTGCAAACTAACAATACGGGGCAATTGCGCTACTTTACCAACAAATTCACCAAACTCATGATAGGTTCCTACCACCTCGATTTTTATTGGTAACTCAGTATAGAATTCTTTTTCAACTTCAGGTAACCATCCTATTTTTAAGAATGTTAAGCCACTAGTTGTTCCTACATACGACAAATCATCTAATAAACCAGGGGTTTCATTTGAAGTAGGTAAGCGCTTTAACAACTTAGAAAATTTATCTTCCATTTCAAGCATTTGTTGACGATAAATATCAAGTTTACTGCCCACTGCATACTTTGTACGATAAGTCGTTCGTAACTCAACTTCTTTTGCAACAGCATTGTGATAACTATTAATTTCATCAGAAACCAATAAACTATAGCTAAAAAATAACACTAGGCTCGCAACAAATGTGCAGCAAATGGCCTTAACTGCGATAGGCCATTCACTAATGTTATCAAGCTCTATTTCATTCCAATCAATATCATTAAGTGCTTTAAAATCAAGGTTCATCGTTAACTTCACCAATTTTATTGAATGGTTTTACATAAAATTCCATATTAAAGTCACTCAGTAGGCTCGATGATTTATTACCAGCAACAATACCTTGCATTGATGGTCGCTCTAATAGGTAGGAGCTTTGTACTTGGCGAAGCATGGTCGACAAACGATTATTAGATTCGCTACGCCCTAAAACATGAATTTGGTTACCTCTGCGCTCTAGCTTTGTAAAGTAAACGCCTGCAGGAACAATTTTTGCCACCTCATCCATGATTTGAGTCCCTAAATTGCGACTACTTTGTAGCTCTTCTATTAAACGCATTCTTTGTTGTAAGTTCTCTTTTTTCTTATCTAAATCTCTAATATCAGTAATTCTTTTATCCAGTTTGTTAATCTCTGCACTAAGATAACTATTCTTTAAATTTTGCCCATCTTTTAAAGCTCCATAAAATGAACTCAACAAATACATGCTCGCAAAACATACAATGACAATGGCAATTAAAATAGTGACAAATTTCTTCTTTGATTCTTGGCGCTGTTCCTCACGCCAAGGCAATAAATTTATATGTGGCACGATGAAAACCCTCTCAATGCCAATCCTGTAGCAATTGCAAATTGCGTTTTATGTCGCTGCATTACATTACGATCAACCTTAGGAGATATTTCCATATTATCAAAAGGTTCAACAACCACAGAGTGAATACCCAGCTCTTCAATTAACAGACGATCGACTCCCTTAATCATGGCAGTACCTCCTGTTAAAACAATATAATCAACTTGATCTTTACCGCTAGTTGTTAAAAACATTTGCACGGCTCTGCGTACTTGTTGAAGTAACGATGTCTGAAATGGCGCAAGTACTTCGAAAGTATAATTTGGAGGCAAATCGCCCGTTGTTTTGCCAATTTCAGCTTCATCAAAACCTTTATTATAATAGGCAACAATGCTGTTTGTGTATTGATCGCCGCCAAACATTTGATCTCGGGTGTATATGGTCTCTCCTGCTTGTACAATACTTACAAGCATAAGCACCGCACCAATATCAACAACAGCTACGCATTTATTAAATGCATCACTAGGTAATTGCTGATAATAAACATCCATTGAGCGACTAAGCGCGTAACTTTCTACGTCTACAACCTTCGCTTCTAAATTTGCAACCTCAAGCGCACCAACACGGGCTTCCACACTTTCTGTCCGTGCAGCTGAAAGTAATACATTCATCTTACTTGGATCGGCTTCGTTTATTGAGATCTTTTCAAAATCAAGATTTACTTCATCAAGGGGATAAGGAATTAAGCTGTCGGCTTCAATTTCTATTTGCGACTCCAATTCAGCATCGGTTAATGACACATCCATAAAAATCACTTTTGTGATAACAGTTTGGCCTGAAACAGCAACAGCGGCAAATTTTAACGATCTTGGTAGTTTTCTTTTTAGCTTAATAATTACATTGCCAATCGCTTCGATATCTTGAATGGCGCGTTCACTCATTGCACCTTTTGGCATTGGCTCAATGGCAAGCGCCTCTAGCCGAAATCCAGTTTCAATTTCACTTAAAAGTACCGCCTTAATGGAATGCGATCCAATATCAATTCCGACCATCATAGTCGACGGTTTTTGAAATAGTTGACTTAGCATGTTTGCAACTTGACCTTTGTTTTAATAATAAACAAGTTATAATTTTTATCTGAAAAAATATTATTCATTTTTTAATCAATATATACTAGCAGTCTCCATGCATAATTGGGAGTCAATTTAGGGAAATATAAGTGATTTTATTAAAACGAACTTTACAATTTTTTATCATTTGCACGTTACTTGGACTGATCACTTTAATCAGCCTTTATTATTACGTTAAATCGGATATCCCTAGCGTTCAAGTTTTGAAAGACGTGCAACTGCAAACCCCTATGCAAGTCTTCACTAAAGATGGGCTTTTAATAAATCAATTTGGCGAAAAACGACGTATTCCCGTCACTATAAACGAAATACCAACACCTTTAATCAATGCTTTTTTAGCAACAGAAGATAACCGATTTTACAGCCACATTGGTATAGATCCTATCGGAATAGTACGCTCGGCGTTAGTACTTATTTCTACAGGTGAGAAAAAACAAGGTGCTAGTACAATAACAATGCAATTAGCGCGTAACTTTTTCCTTACCCGCGAAAAAGCGTATATCCGTAAAGTTAAAGAAATATTTATTGCGCTACATATAGAAAATATATTAACAAAAGATGAAATCCTTGAACTTTATCTAAACAAAATAGAATTAGGCAATCGTGCATTTGGTATTGGTGCCGCCGCACAAGTATATTACGGGAAAGAATTAAAAGATTTAACACTTGCACAAATGGCAATGATCGCAGGTTTGCCTAAAGCACCGTCAGCACTCAATCCTATTCGTAACCCCACACGTGCAAAGTCTCGTCGTAATGTAGTACTTGGCCGCATGCTGACAGAAAAGTACATAACGCAGTCCGAATATAATGACGCAACAAATCAACCTATAACCGCTTATTTTCATGGGGCAGAAATTGATTTATATGCACCTTATATATCTGAGATGGTACGTGCAGAGATGGTTGCCCGTTACGGAATTGATAAAGCGTATAATTCTGGCTATAAGATTTTTACAACGGTTGAGTCTAATGTACAACAAGCAGCACAAACAGCACTGATCAATAATTTGCACAACTATGATATGCGACATGGCTTTAGAGGCCCTGTAAAGGTGTTGTGGGAGCAAGAAACTCAACCAGCACTTAGCAAATCACAAATTATTAATGAGCTGCAAAACGTACAAGAGCTAGGCTCTCTAAAAATCGCGGTTGTAGTTACTGTTAATGAAAAAACAGCTGATGTTATTCTCAAAAATGGTACGCAAAGCACACTTACTTGGGATAATTTAAAATGGGCGCGTAAATACATTACGCGTTACCGCCAGAGCTTTGCACCAAAAGCGGCGACCGACATCCTAGCACCAGGTATGCAGATATGGCTTCGTAAAAATAATGACGACAGTTATTTGCTAAGCCAAATACCTGAGCCATCAAGTGCGATTGTATCGCTCAATCCTCAAGACGGACGTATTAAAGCAATTGTAGGTGGTTACAGCTTTGAGCAGAGCCAATATAACCGAGCGGTGCAAGCTAAACGCCAAGTGGGTTCAAACATTAAACCTTTTATTTATTCAGCAGCGCTTGAAAAGGGTTACACCCTAGCGTCTATATTAAATGATGCGCCAATCAATCAATGGGATAAAAGCCAAGGTGTTGCATGGCGACCAAAAAATAGCCCGGCTATTTATAATGGACCGATTCGTATTCGCCGCGCTTTAGCACAATCTAAAAACGTTATTTCCGTACGTTTACTACGTGGTGTAGGGCTGCAACGTACCGCCGATCATTTACTAAAGTTTGGCTTTAAAGATGAAGATATAAATCGCAGCGAATCATTAGCACTAGGTAGCGCATCAATTACTCCGCTTGAACTAGCCCGTGGTATGAGCGCATTTGCTAATGGCGGACATCTAATAGAACCTTATTTTATTTCGCAAATTCAAGACCCCTACGGCAATATATTATTTAAAACGAACCCTGTTGTTGTATGCGATGAAGAAATAAATGAAGCAACAACTATCCCTACTAACTTTACAACCCAAAATAATGAGAATAAAACTAACCAAATCGCACAATGTGCGCCACGTATTATTTCTAAGCAAAATGCATTTTTAATTGCTGATGCTATGCACAGTGGTATTTGGGGTGGAGGTAGTTGGGCACAAAAAACAGGCTGGAGCGGTACGGGTTGGCGAGCTCAGTCATTAGATCGCCGCGATC
This sequence comes from Pseudoalteromonas sp. SG45-5, assembly GCF_014164085.1. Lineage (NCBI taxonomy): Bacteria > Pseudomonadati > Pseudomonadota > Gammaproteobacteria > Alteromonadales > Pseudoalteromonadaceae > Pseudoalteromonas > Pseudoalteromonas sp. SG45-5. The sequence goes on from NZ_JACJEM010000018.1 coordinate 25,307, forward strand.
TTTCTGGCAAAACAGGCACGACTAATGACTCCGTTGATACTTGGTTTAGCGGATTTAATAAAAATGTACTGACCTCTGTTTGGGTTGGCTTTGACAACCCTGGAAACACTTTAGGTCGTTCAACATACAATAACAATCTTGATAGCAGTCAAATTTCAGGTGCTGAGTCTGGAGCAAAAACAGCTCAACCTGCATGGATTGAGTTCATGAAAGCCGCTCTTGAGGGCGTACCAGAGGCGCCGATAGAGCCACCAGAAGGTCTTGTTTCGATTCGAATTGATTTAGCGACTGGCTTGTTAAGCCATAAAAATGACTATACCAGCCGGTTTGAATACTTTGATAAAGGTACTGCACCAACGAAATACGTACTTTCGCAGCCAACTGATATTTTTGAAGAAGAGACTAAAACTGAAGAAGAACTATTTTAGGTTACTTTCGCAAATAAACAGGCAGCTAATTTAGCTGCCTGTTTGCTTTTGGCTATATGCTATCACTTTAAATTTTGCATCAGCCAATATAAATCTGAGTGAATGCCAGCTGCTGTAACTTCCTTTCCAGCACCTGGACCCTGAATAACTAACGCGTTATCGCTGTACCATTGACTGTTAATCACAAATATATTGTCGCCAGGTGTTAAGTTCGCCAAAGCATTGCCTTTTGCTACATAACTGATACCAACTTTCGCGGTTATTTTACCTTGATTTATTTCTAATAACCCCGTGTAACGAAGAACTGAATTCTCTAATTGCGCTTTATGGGCATGCGCTTTTATAAATTCATCTAACTGATCTTTTTGATCAATAAAATCATTCCAACTACCTTGAGCCAGCTCATCGGGCATAAGTGCCGATAACGCTATATCATCAAGGTCTAATTTAATGCCCAGCTCACGCGCTAAAATCAGCAACTTGCGCTGCATATCTCGACCTGATAAATCCTCTCTAGGGTCGGGCTCTGTAAAGCCCATACTTTGTGCTTCGAGTACTAAATCAGAAAATGCTTTTGAACCATCATATTTACTACATAACCACGATAATGTCCCTGAGAAAACACCTTCTATGCGCGTAATTTTGTCGCCACTATTTTGTAAATCAGCGAGTGCAAAGTTAATTGGTAAACCAGCTCCAACACTTGTGTTATAGCGCCAATGCAAGTTTTTTTCTGTAATGCTTTTACATAGTGATTCATACCAAATAGTTGGAGCTGTTCCTGCATATTTATTGGCGCTAATTAAATGGCAATTGCGTTCAACAAGATCAGTATATAACGCACTAAATTTTTCACTGGCGGTTATATCAACAACTACTTTATGCTCATAATCGAGCTCATTGATCGCGCTCAATAAATCATGTTCATTGTAGTTATTTGCTTCATGTTGCCATTGAGTTTTCCATTGTACTGTATTGATACCACTGGCATTAAATAGCATCTGTGTCGATCGCACTAACCCCACAAGTTTGACGCTAAAGTTATCCGATAAACGATCGAGTTGAGTAGATAACTGCTCAATAAATACTTCACCTACATTACCCAGCCCTGCCACTATCAGCGCAACTTCTTGCCCTTTATTAATAAGCTTATCGTGTAATATACTTAAAATATCACTATCAATTAATTGATCTGTCAGTAGTAATACATAGCCATCACCTTGATGTACAAAACGAGGCTGAATACTTTGTAGGTTGAGTAAATCAAGGGCATGTAAAGCTAACGTATTTACGTCCTGCTCAGGAGCTAAAACCGCACAACCATTTAAATTCGATTCACTAATGTTCGCTCTGCCAGCGAAGTAGCTTACTACCTGATACGTTGAAGCTGCTGGTACCACTAAATACGTATCTCCATCTTGACTAAAATGATGAAGGCTGTGCTGAATAAGCTGGCTAACATGAGTCACCTCACCTCCACTCAGACCTTCAATAACTAATAAATCGACATTCTGTAAGGTTGTTATAAAACGCTTTTGTTTTACACAGCCTTCCTTAACTATATCGGTTTGGCTGGCTTGTACATCGTAACTACTGCGCACAGCAAGTTTTATGTCGGTATTTTTAAGTGGAGATAGTGTTTTTGCATGCAAAACCGGATTGCCTAATCTGGCTAGCAAATTCGCTTGCCCGCGACACACTTTTGCGTACTTAATCGCTTTATTTACTTTACGGGGATCGGCGCTAAATATACCTTGCGTATCAGTCCAGATACTTACGTGCTTTGCATTACAGTAACTTGCTAATAAAGTCGCGCTGTAATCGCTGCCATTACGCCCAAGCGTTACGGTATCACCAAGGCTGTTGGACGCAATAAACCCAGTGACGACATTAATTTTATTACTGGCAATTAGCCCACTACATTGTTGAATATTTTGCGCATGTAATAATTGCCCGTCATTTAAGATAAACAGATTTCTGGCATCTTGCAGGCAAGCTTCAACATTAAGCTGCTGTAAATAAGCGGCCAATAAACGCGCCGACCATAATTCCCCATGAGCAAGCAATGCAGATTCTTGTAATTGTCCATTTTTAGCAAGCTCAGCGATTAAATTTAACTCTTCGTTTAATGTATGTAATGCATTGCGCTTAATATCTGCGTGCAGTAATTGTTCAATTAAATCACCTTGATGATTACTCAACTGCAACACAATATCAGCAACAGCTTGCGTGTCTTTTTGTTGATAGCTTTGCCACAAAGTTACTAAGGTATCGGTTGTTTTACCTGATGCCGACACAACCACACAATCACCTAATTGAGTGTGCCCTAAAATAATTTTTGCCACACTTTGATAACGTTCGGCCGACCCTAAGCTCGAACCGCCAAATTTATGTACACAATTAACCATATTGTACCAATCCATTTTAATCACCAAAGTGCCGGATGAGCAGCACTTAATTTAACATTGTTATTAGAAACGCCAGCCCTTTTCCCTGCGTGACTTTCGTTCTTTTTATACCCTGGTTTAACAAGATTAAATACGCGATCAAAGTCTGCAAGTAAATCATGTATATCTTCAATACCAACCGAAATACGGATAAGCGTATCGCCCACCCCCGCTTCTAAGCGTGCTTCTTCTTCCATTCCTGCATGAGTCATTGTCGCAGGGTGGCAAATTAGACTCTCCACTCCCCCTAATGACTCAGCTAAACTAAACTCTTTTAAGCTTGTTAAAAATGCAGCCGCATCGTGTATGTCGCCTTTAATATCAAAGCTAACCATGCCACCAAAACCAAGCTGCTGTACTTTCGCTAATTCATGTTGAGGATGCGACTCAAGACCTGGATAATAAACTTGGCTAACAAACTCAGATTCTTCAAGATACTTAGCAATTGCTAATGCGTTTTCTTGGTGCTGTTTTAAACGGATATTTAAGGTACGCAAACCTCGTAATGTTAAGTAGCTATCAAAAGGTGCCCCTGTAATACCAATATTATTTGCCCACCAAGCAAGTTCATCACCCAGTGCTTGTGTTGCGGTTATGACTGCACCACCAACAACATCCGAATGGCCATTGATATACTTAGTTGTAGAGTGCACGACAATGTCTACTCCAAATTTAATTGGGTTTTGTAATGCTGGTGACAAAAATGTGTTATCTGCTGCAACCAATGCACCGCATTGTTTTGCAATTTCAGTGACCGCTTTAATATCAGTTAAACGTAATACTGGGTTACTGGGTGTTTCTATCCAAATTAATTTTGGTTTAATCTCTAATATTTGATCAAGGCTCTGTTGTTTAGTTAAGTCTAAAACTTTAAGTTTTAATAAGCCGCGCTTTTGTAATGAAGTAAATAAACGATAACTACCACCGTAACAGTCGTGTGGGATCACCAATGTATCGTCGTGATTAAGTAGCTGCGTAGCTAAATGCACAGCAGCCATGCCTGTAGCTGTAATAATGCCACGCGCCCCACCTTCGAGCTCTGCAAGCGTTTCAGCTAAAATATCACGATTAGGATTACCGCTACGGCCGTAATCATATTGGCGCTTAGTATCAAAATCAGCAAACGAATACGTTGTCGACAAATAGAGTGGAGCTACCACTGCACCATGCTGTTTATCAGCCTCTATACCGCTACGCACTGCAATAGTTGCTTTATTTTTTCCACTCATACTTGTCACCTAATTAATTTGGATGTTTAGACGTCTAAAAGAGTAGTTTATTCAATTTAAGAAGTCAAAACATTTAAACCGCTAGATGGCTAAATAACAAGTATTTGACTATCTTTTTTAAATCGATAGAATTTCACGCATATTCACACGCTTTTATCTTGTGTGAGCAATTAATAATCTGAGGCAACGATACATCTTATGGCTAAATGGAATGGTGAGTATATTCACCCATACGCAGAACACGGTAAAAAATCAGAACAAGTTAAAAAGATCACCGTTTCGATCCCACTAAATGTATTAAAAGTATTAACTGATGAACGTACACGTCGTCAAATTAGTAACCTACGCCATGCGACAAACAGTGAACTATTATGCGAAGCTTTTTTACATGCATTTACAGGCCAACCTTTACCTAATGACGACGATTTACGTAAAGATAATGCCGAAAAAGTACCAGAAGAAGTGAAAAAAATAATGCAAGAAATGGGGCTTGAAGTACCTGTTTTAAATGAAGATTAAGCGTTTAAAAAACATAAAAAAACCTCAGTAATTACTGAGGTTTTTTTATAACTAAATTTTACTGCATACTTTACTGCATATAGTTTTCAGGTAGCTCAATACGCGCCACACCCGACTCAACAGCAGCAAGCGCCACTGCTCTTGCTATACGTGGAAGTAAACGTGGGTCCATCGGCTTTGGAATAATATAATGAGCGCCAAATTCTAATTTATCTACACCTGCGGCTTTTAATACTTCAGCCGGTACAGGCTCTTTAGCAATACTGCGAATAGCTTCTACTGCGGCTATTTTCATTTCGTCGTTTATCGCGCTTGCACGAACATCAAGTGCGCCACGAAAAATAAACGGGAAACATAAAACATTGTTAACCTGATTAGGGTAATCAGAGCGCCCTGTTGCCATAATTAAATCGTTACGTGCGCTGTGTGCGAGTGCAGGATCTATTTCAGGATCTGGGTTTGAGCACGCAAACACAACCGGCTTATCAGCCATTAACTTTAAATCTTCAGCACCTAATAAATTAGGTCCCGATACACCAACAAATACATCTGCGTCTGCAATTACATCTTGCAACGTACGTTTATCGGTATTATTGGCAAACAATTGCTTGTACTCATTTAAATCATCACGGCGTGTGTGAATAACTCCTTTGCGATCCAGCATATAGATATGCTCGCGTAGCGCACCACACTTAATTAGTAACTCCATGCACGCGACAGCAGCAGCACCGGCCCCTAAACAAACAATAGTCGCATCTTCAATTGACTTTCCCTGTACCTCAAGCGCATTAAGCATACCTGCTGCGGTAACAATGGCGGTGCCATGTTGATCGTCATGAAAAACTGGAATGCTACAGCGCTCAATTAACGCTTTTTCGATTTCAAAACACTCTGGTGCTTTAATATCTTCGAGATTAATGCCACCAAATGTATCTGCTATATTTGCAACTGTATTTATAAAGTCTTCGGTAGTACGGTGCTTAACTTCAATATCAATCGAATCTAGGCCTGCAAAACGCTTAAATAATAAAGCCTTGCCTTCCATTACGGGTTTAGATGCGAGTGGCCCTAAGTTACCCAGACCTAAAATTGCAGTACCATTAGTAATAACTGCAACCATATTACCTTTACCGGTATATTTATAAGCATTTGCAGGATCAGCAGCAATTTCACGCACAGGTTCAGCAACACCTGGGCTATATGCTAGGGCTAAATCTTGAACCGTTTCGGCAGGCTTGGTTAGCTCAATGCTGATTTTTCCTGGAACGGGATGAGAATGGTAATGTAGTGCTTGTTCACGAAAGTCTGACATAACGCGATTGTATCCTGCAATTTAAGTTAAAGTGAGAGGTGTTGTCTGGGTTACGATACCCTTATTATTTTTAAATTCCAAGCAATATCAGGTCTATCCTGTTATATGCTAGATTCATTAATTTAAGAGGTTTTTCAGTAACTTTGCGAAGATATACCGACATTTCATAAATAGAAATTCATATAAAAAGCATTTTTAGAGGTACTTTTAGCCGCGAGTCGTTTTCTCTAAAAACGACTGTCAAATTTTTAGTATAAATAACTATAAACAGCTTAATACTCTACTTTAAAAACATTTATCTTCACGTTAGCTACATTTAACAACTTAGTTAAAAATTGAACACTTCAAAATATAGAGACTATTGCGTACTTTGTCTGCAAAGGTTTATGCATACTCAGAATAAGAACAGGAAATAGTTATGCAAAGAAGATAACGTCAAAATAGGCAGAAAAAGTAAATAAAAGATGAATTTTAGACATAAAAAAAGCACCCTAAGGTGCTTCCTTTAACTAAATAGCAAAAATTACTTCTTGCTACCAAGTGCACCGAAACGCTTGTTGAAACGATCAACACGTCCGCCAGTGTCTAAAACTTTTTGCTTACCAGTGTAAAACGGGTGACACGCAGAACATACGTCTAAGTGAATGTTTTTACAAAGAGTAGAGCTTGTTTCGAATTCATTTCCGCATGAACATGTTGCTGAAATTACTTCGTACTTAGGGTGAATACCTTCTTTCATAGAAACCTCTAGTTAAGGCCGCATCGCTCTCCAAACCCGTAGTTTGGTACCATACGTCGTTAAAACAAATTTGTTGGTGGCGGATTTTATCCAACAACTACCAAGCACACAAGGTTTAATTATATTTTTTGCTAAAAAAGTAATCAAATAATAAAACGGTTATAATTTGCTAGTAGGTTTTTAACTGTATATTTAGTACATTACACCATTAATTTTATTAGTTGAGTTGTTATGCGTTTTGTTGAAGTTGCTATAAAAGTCCCGTTACCGCGCACCTTTGATTATAAAGTAGATGAACAGCTCTCAGGCTTGGTTTCGGATCTAAAGCCTGGAATGCGTGTTTTAGTCCCTTTTGGCAACCAACGTAAAGTGGCCGTTATATTAGCTTTAAAAACCAGCACTGAAGTTCCTGAAAATAAAATTAAAAGTATTCTTGAAGTCATTGACGATGCCCCTATTTTATCTACGCAACACTTAGCGCTTCTTAGCTTTACTGCTCGTTATTATTGCTACCCTTTGGGCGAAACGATTCATATAGCTCTGCCTAGTGCACTACGCCAAGGTGAATCACCAGACAAAACAAGCATTAACATGGTAATGCTTACCGAAAAAGGCGCTAAAGTACCGTCATTAAAAGCCAAAACTCAACTCAACTTATTGAAGCAGTTATCACAATCAGGTAAGTCGTCTTTAACTGAACTAAAAGCCTTAGGCTTTAGCAAAAAAACCATCGATAGCCTCATTGATAAAGAACTTGTCACACAAACTATCGAACACGATAACCAATGGCAAAGCATTACCCCCAAAGTTGGTAGCAAACCAATTCTTAATAAAGAGCAAGCGGTTGCCTGTACGGCGATTAATCAAAGCAAAGGCTTTAGCAGCTTTTTATTGGAAGGTGTGACTGGCAGCGGTAAAACCGAAGTGTATTTACAGTGCCTTGAAGAGGTATTAAAGCGTGGTGAGCAAGCTCTCGTATTAGTTCCCGAAATAGGTTTAACCCCCCAGACAGTTAATCGCTTTCGTCGCCGCTTTCCTGATACACCCATTATGCTTTGGCATTCAGCCCTGACCGATAACGAAAGACTCCAAACATGGCGATTTTGCGAAAAAGGCAGCTGTGCAATCGTAATAGGCACTCGTTCGAGTATCTTTCTGCCCTTTTTGCAACTCGGTATGATAGTGGTTGATGAAGAACACGACTCTTCATTTAAGCAGCAAGATACCCTTCGCTATCATGCTCGTGATTTAGCCGCATACAGAGCATTTCAGCATAAAATTCCACTTATATTAGGCAGTGCTACGCCCGCACTTGAAACACTTCACAAAGCGATTAATAATAAATATCAGCTATTGAGCCTAACTGAGCGTGCACAAACCGCGACCGACAACCAATTCAAATTACTCGATATGAAAGGCCAGCCCGATCAAGCTGGTATAGCCCATGCAAGCCTTGCCACTATGCGTCAGCATTTAAATCGTGGTAAACAGGTGATGGTATTTTTAAATCGCCGAGGCTTTTCGCCCACGCTTATTTGTCATGAGTGCGGCTGGCTAAGCGAGTGTAAACGCTGCAGCACTAGCGCAACGTTTCACAAAGCTATTGGTCAAATGATTTGCCACCATTGTGGCGATCAATACCCTGTGCCTCATCAATGTCCTGATTGTGGCAGCACACAAATATTCCCTAACGGCAAAGGTACAGAGCAAATAGAAGAGTTTTTATCAACTGAGTTCCCTGATACGCCGATCACGCGCATTGATCGCGATTCAACTCGTCGAAAAGGGAGTCTTGAAAAAGCACTTGATGAAATTAACTTGGGAGGAGCACGTATTTTAGTTGGCACACAAATGCTTGCCAAAGGTCATCACTTTGCAGATGTCAGCTTGGTGCTTATTTTAGATGTAGATAGCGGTTTATACTCCTGTGACTTTAGAGCAACCGAACATTTAGCTCAGCTTGTTACACAAGTAGCAGGACGTGCTGGGCGCTCTGGAGAACCAGGCCAAGTACTATTGCAGACCCACTTTCCTGAGCATCCACTTTTACAAGACTTGGTTAACAATGGATATCAAGACTTTGCTCGCTTTGCACTGAGTGAACGCGATGATGCCGATCTCCCTCCAATTACAAATATGGCTATTGTTCGTGCTCAAGGACATAGCATTAAGCAAGTCGTCGACTTTTTAACTGATTTGGTTCCAGTCAATGGGGTATCTGGTATACAATTGCTCGGCCCGATACCCGCGCCTCTAGAAAGGATCGCAGGTATGTATCGTTTTCAGTTACATATTCAAGCGCAAGATCGCCGCATACTGCATCAATATCTTGCGCAAATGGTTGATTATTTAAGCTCAAGTAAACTCGCACAAAAAGTCCGCTGGAGCTTAGACGTAGACCCTATAGACATGATTTAGGTTAAGGCCAAAATAACGCTATGGCACAGCACGATTACATTAACAAAAAACCAGCAAACAGAAAAAACAATAAGCAAGCACCTGCGAAAAAACCATTTCCGATTTTTTTAGTGAGTATTGCTCTTTTACTTGTGGGCGGTTTCGTCTACGGGTTATGGTTTATTAAAAGTAACGCCGATCCTAAGCTGGTAGAAAAGCAGGCTAACCCAACGGCAGCCGAAAAAAAGGTCGAAGTGGTGATCCCACGTACGCCCGCATTTATTAAAGAAATTAGAAACCACGAAATTCAAGTTGAGGTAAAACAGCTTGAGCAAAAAGGTCCTTACGTTATGCAATGCGGTTCATTTAAAACCCACGCCCAAGCCGAATCACTCAAAGCTAAAATTGCATTTGCAGGACTTATATCTGAAATTAAACAAGAAGGCACATGGCACAAGGTGCGTTTAGGGCCTTATAAAACCAAGCGCCAAGCCGAAAGTGATAAAAACAAGCTTAAGCGTGTAAATATAGTCAGCTGCGGAATTTGGAACTGGACTTGAAAATAAACCATTCACCCATATAACCTCATCATAATCGTTTTTTACGAGTTGTCTCTACAGCTCGATGATGAGGAATAACATGACTACTATCGTAAGTGTACGCCGCGGCGACAAAGTTGTAATCGGCGGTGACGGCCAAGTATCTCTTGGCAACACCGTAATGAAAGGCAACGCCCGTAAAGTTAGACGCCTTTATAATGGCAAAGTAATTGCTGGCTTTGCCGGCGGTACTGCTGATGCCTTTACCCTTTTCGAACGCTTTGAAAGTAAATTAGAAATGCACCAAGGCAACCTCACCAAAGCAGCGGTCGAAATGGCTAAGGACTGGCGCAGCGACCGGGCTCTTCGAAAACTCGAAGCATTGCTAGCTGTAGCAGATGAAACTGCATCTCTTATTATTACCGGTAACGGTGATGTGGTGCAGCCAGAGAATGATCTAATCGCCATCGGCAGTGGCGGTAATTTTGCCCAATCTGCAGCAACAGCCTTATTAGAAAATACCGACTTAAGCGCTCGTGAAATCGTCGAAAAAAGCTTAACTATTGCAGGCAATATCTGCGTATTCACTAATAATTTCCAAACCATCGAAGAATTATAATAGGAACCGCTATGTCTGCAATGACCCCAAGAGAAATTGTTCACGAACTAGATCAACACATTATTGGCCAAGCGAATGCAAAAAAAGCAGTGGCTATTGCACTTCGCAATCGCTGGCGCCGTATGCAACTTAATGAAGATTTACGTGGCGAAGTGACTCCTAAAAACATTCTAATGATTGGCCCAACAGGCGTAGGTAAAACAGAAATTGCACGCCGTTTAGCAAAATTAGCAAATGCGCCATTCATTAAAGTAGAAGCGACAAAATTCACCGAAGTTGGCTATGTTGGTAAAGAAGTTGATACGATCATCCGTGATTTAGTCGACGTGTCGATTAAAATGACTCGTGAGCAGCAAACCAAAAAGTTTAAACATCGCGCAGAAGAAGCGGCCGAAGAGCGTATTTTAGATGCCTTGCTTCCTCCTGTTAAAGATCAATACGGCGAAACACAGCGTGATGATAACTCCTCAACACGTCAAACGTTTCGTAAAAAACTACGTGAAGGCCAATTAGATGATAAAGAAATTGAAATTGATTTAGCTCAAACACAGCCAAACGTAGAGATTATGGCGCCCCCTGGTATGGAAGATATGACCAACCAGCTGCAAAGCATGTTTCAAAACATGGGTGGCGACAAACGCACTAAACGTAAGCTAAAAATCAAAGAAGCCTTCAAACTATTAACGGAAGAAGAAGCCGCTAAATTAGTGAACCCTGAAGAGCTAAAAGAACAAGCTATTTTTGCAGTAGAACAAAATGGTATTGTGTTTATTGATGAAATAGACAAAATTTGTAAGCGTGGTGATTCTTCAGGTCCTGATGTTAGCCGTGAAGGTGTGCAGCGCGATTTACTGCCGCTTATTGAAGGTTCAACAGTAAACACTAAACACGGCATGGTTAAAACTGACCATATGTTATTTATTGCTTCTGGTGCATTTCAAATGGCAAAACCATCTGACATGATCCCTGAGCTACAAGGTCGCCTACCAATTCGTGTAGAGCTTGAAGCGCTTACTGCTGATGATTTCAAACGCATTCTCACAGAACCTCATGCATCGCTTACAGAGCAGCAACGAGAGCTTCTAAAAACTGAACAGGTAACGGTTGAGTTTAGTGATGATGCTATTGATCGTATTGCAAAAGCGGCATGGCAAGTTAACGAAAAAACTGAAAATATCGGTGCTCGCCGTTTGCATACTGTGATGGAAAAGTTAATGGAAGAAATTTCATACGACGCTTCTGAAAAAGCAGATTCGTCACTTACTATTGACGCCGCTTATGTTGAAAAACACCTAGGTGCATTGGTTGAAGATGAAGACTTAAGTCGCTTCATTCTTTAATTGATACCACTTATACTAAAAGCCTCCGTTATGGGGGCTTTTTAATGGGATAAAAATGAAACACGTAACAAAAATACATTACCACAGCATAAGTAAAAACGTAGATATTTACTTTGATGACGATAGCAAATCGGTATTTAGTAGTGAATTTTTACGCGTCCATTCTCCATCTGCTGAAGTACAAGGACATGGTTCAGGTCCGATGAAGTTAGTGTTTAATAAGCAATCTGTGGGTATTAACAGTATTGAACCCGTTGGGCATTATGCGCTTCGTTTAGGCTTTGATGATGGTCATAATAGCGGATTATTCAGCTGGCAATATTTTGCAAAACTACAAGAGCAGCAAAGCGCACTGTGGGATGAATATTTACAACGTATAAACGAGCATAAAAACAATAAAGATAGTGTGCCAATAAAGTTTGTTCCTTAAACCTTATTGGCCATTTAATAGTTTATTGTAAGTTATAAATAGCTTGTTGATTACACCTTAAACTTATCAATAGCAGCAAATAGCACACGAGATTGCTGAGATACCTCTTCACTCGTTTGTGCATTGCTAGATGCATTTTCTGATGCGCTTTGTGCAATATCGCGTATACGCACTACGTTTTTATTTACCTCTGATGCCACTTGGCTTTGCTCATCAATGGCTACGGCAATTTGTGTGCTCATTTCCATTATCGTTTGTACATCTTCCGTTATTGCTCCAAGTAAATCGCCCGCTTTAATTGCCTGCGATGCACTTTCGTCCCCCTGTGAGCGGCACTTATGCATAATACTGACGACTTCTTGTGTACGCTGCTGCAAAGTACTTATTATACCTTCAATCTCACTTGTGGACTCTTGAGTACGTTTTGCTAATGAGCGAACTTCATCTGCTACAACCGCAAAACCGCGTCCATATTCACCAGCTCTTGCAGCTTCAATCGCTGCGTTAAGTGCCAATAAGTTGGTTTGTTCTGCAATGGCACGGATCACATCAAGTACAGATCCAATAGTCTCACCATCTTTTTCTAATTGAGAAACAACGCTTGATGCATCTCCCAGTGAACCAGACAGCTCTCTAATTTGCTTAACCGTTGACTCAACCTCATTACGCCCTTGCTGTGCGCTCAAATTGGTTGATTCAGCTTTTTTAGCCGCAGCCTCAGTATTATGTGAAATATCCTGAATTGTTGCTTGCATCTCAGTGGCTGCCGTTGCCACCATATCAGCTTCATGCAATTGCTCTTGCATACCAGAGCTTGTTGCTGCTGTATTTTCTGACAAATGCTCTGTGGCAATATTAAGTGTATTCAAAGCCCCATTAACATCGTTAACTAGGTGTTTAAAGTCACCGATTAAGCTATTAAAGTCGACTGTCATTGTGGTGATTTCATCTTTGCCAGTCTGCTCTATCAAAATAGTAAGATCATTGCTGCGGCGAATATCATTTATAGTGTGATAAACACGTTCAATAGGAATGATAATTGAGCGACTAGTGAAATAAACCAAAGCTAAAACAATAACACCTGCAATAACAAAAACGAGAATAGCTAAAAACTGTGCTTGCTCTACGCTTTTTTCAACTTGTAGCTTGGTATCTTGAACGATTTGAGTAACAATTTTTTCACTTTCATTTACGCTCTCTTGCATAATACCCAGCGCACCGGAGTTGAGATCTAACCCTAATTCAGTTTGCGCTTGCACAAGTGTTTTAAACTCATTTTGGTAGGTATCAATTAGTGGGGTTATTTGTGCTTTATAGCTACTTAACAAATCAGCCGATGCAATCTGCTGTTTAAAGGTATTTATACTTTCATTAAAGCGGCCTAGATATTTATCATCAAATCTAAGCATAAAATCTTTTTCTGAGCGCCGAAGTTGTAACATAGATGATAAAAGCTTGTAGTTTTCTTGCTCTTTTAATAGTACTTCGACTTCATGCACTGCACTTCTGAGCTTTCCGTATAAGCCATCTTTAGGATTCAAACCGATCTCTTTTTGCAGCGTAGTAACCGTGTTAAAGTCGTTGTTATAGCTATCTATCAATTGTTCGAAACGTTCAAGCTGAGCAGCAGAAATCCCCTGCTGAGTCATTAATTGTTTTAACTTAGTAATTTTACTGCCTAGCTGCTTAAAATTCATTTCAAACTCAGCCAGTGAATCTTCTTGCTTGTAAAATAAGAAGTTTTTTTCATGGTTACGTAATGCTAGTGAATGTACATTAAGCTCTTCCGCCAATTGAATCGTTTTATTTAAATTCAAAGTGGTACGTGATTCAAAAATTATCACACACAACAAAACAATCATTGCTAAACCAACAACAATTGCATTTAATTGCAAGCGACGTTTGATAGTAAGATTCTGCAAAAAATTCATTCTAAGAGCCTATATTTAATATTCTTCTCTAGTATAGCTAAGCATAGATCAAGTGGTTCAATTATCAGAGTAAATTTTTAATTTATTTCTGCTATGACACATTTACACTTCCCCAAAGTCCTTTATGCAGTGATTGCGTACTACACCATTGTTTATTTACCAACCAATTAATTAGCGGTGTGGGATCGCTAGGATAATTGATTCGTTTATTTTGTGGGGCACTATTCCAATCATCTAGTGCTTGTGGATTTAGGTAATTCATTACATGCGCCATCTTCATTGATAGCAATGTTTGCGCATTCGCGCCTTGCTCAAACTGCCCATCAAGTGGTTTTAAAAGTAGTTTTTTACCTAGCTTAAGCGCCTCACTTGCCAGCTCAAACCCTGCATTACCAATAACACCACTCGTATTGGCTAAGTCATTTAAAAAACTAACACGCGATGGAGCACGTAAATGAATATGCCCCATTGACTGATTTGATGCGTGAGGGTGGTAACAATAAAATTCTTTTTCGGGGAAATCTTTTAAGTAATCGATAATGCTATTTAAATTTTCAAAAGGTAAATATACCAATACCTTGTTCATTACTGCAACAGGGTTACCATGCTGATGGTTTGCGATAAAAGGAGGAATAATATTATCTGCAAATGGCTGCCAATGAACACCGAGATAAGTGTTTGCTGGGGCATAATATTTAATTAAAGATTTACGTAAAATACCTCGGCTGAACATCGGCACGCTATCTGATAAAAACGCCGCTTGGTGGCTAATTCCTACAACAGGAACGCCTGCACGTTTTGCAGCCCATGCCGTAATTGGTTCAAAGTCGTTAAGTATAAAATCATACTGTTTTATATCGAGTGACTTGATATCTGAAACCAACTCACAAATTCGCGCATTTTTAACTGTTTGTAAGCTTTTTATTTGACCATTTTTAGTGTTAAAAGATAACCCTCGAAAACTCTTATAATGCCCAAATTCCTGCATATCAAAATAGTCTTTAGTAGCACGCCCTGAAAAAATATAATCAACATCAATTCCATGTTGTTTAAAACAGCTCGCCATAACACGAGCTCGCGTTATGTGACCATTACCAGTGCCTTGAATACCATACAGTATTTTCATACAGGGACCACCAATACTAATGCAAATAAGCCACAAGAACTGCCAATAATTGCACCGAGAATAATATCTGCAGGAAAGTGTACACCTAAGACCACACGAGAAATTGCCACACTAGAAGCCCAGCAAAATAACAACCACACATATTCTGGGAAAAAATGGCTCAATATAATAGCAACAAGAAATGCGGCGGCACTGTGCCCTGACGGTAAACTAAATTTATCACTAGGTACTATATACGCATTCGTAACTAAGCAATCACAAGGTCTCACTCGGGCAAAGCTCTTTTTCGCTAAAAAATAGATGGGTCTTTCTATGGCAAAGCCAACCAAAATTGTAATGGGTAGTAATTGGTGCTGCTCGTTATTGCTAAGCCACCAAACAGCTGCACACATAAGCAAGTACAAACCCCCATCGCCGCTTTTAGACAACCCAAATGCTATTGTTTTAAGCCATCGAGGTGAGTTGCAATTAAACAGAGTTAAAAATAATTGCTCATCCACCTGAGCTACCTTTTTAAGCATATTATTATCATCCATCACTTACTCCACGCTGCATAATATATGAACACTGATTTAGCTTAGGTGTTGTAAATAACAATTGAGTGACGCTTTTAAGACACTATTGTTGCTATTATTGATTTAGCCCTTGTTTTGGCTAAATTTACTGCGATTAAGTCGTTGTTATTGCATATAAGGAGGGTATACTGAGGTATAAATTAATGTATCTTTTGAGGATAAAATAATGGATTACAGCACTTCTGACTTATGTGACCACTTTGCTGATGTGGTTGACGTGCTAGAGCCTATGTTCATCAACTTTGGTGGTCGACACAGCTTTGGTGGCCGCATTAAAACGGTCAAATGTTTTGAAAATAATGAACTGATCCGCGAATTACTTTCTCAAGATGGTACAGGCTTAGTGCTGCTTATCGATGGCGGTGGCTCAACTCGTCGTGCACTTATTGATATTGAACTGGCCGAGTTAGCACTTGAAAATAACTGGAATGGCATTGTTGTTTACGGCGCAGTACGCCACGTAGATGAGCTTGAAGAGCTTGATTTAGGCATTCAAGCCATTGCTTCTATTCCTGTTGCAGCCGACAGTGAAGGTGCAGGCGAAGACGCTATAGGTGTTAACTTTGCTGGCGTATCCTTTTTTGATGACGACTTTATTTATGCCGACAGCACAGGCATCGTTCTGTCTGCTGAAGAACTAGAATTGGAAGTCGTAGAAATATAACGTGACCATTCAATTAAAAGTATATGATGAAAGCGCGGTTACAGCACTTTGCTCTACCCGCGCAAACGAGAAAAAAGCTTGGCAAACAATGGCCTTGCTCGACACCCAAGTAAACGTACAACAAGCACTTGTTGACGCTGCACAATTTGGTATTCGCTATGTTCTTCTTGGTATTTGCGAAGATATTGGCCCCAAAGCAAACTTAGGTAATGGCGGTGCAAATCAAGCATGGTCAGCATTTCTAAAACGCTTTTTAAACCAGCCTCATAATCAATTTATCACAACTCAAAAAGTACTTTTGCTGGGTGAAGTTAATGTTGATGATTTAATGGCGCAAAGTAATCTACTCGATAATCAACAACCTCAACAATTAACTCAGTTACGCGCTTTGTGCCAACAACTTGATGAACGCGTTGAATCTGTTTTGAGTCTTATTTTTAAAGCAGGACTTGAACCCATAATAATTGGTGGCGGACACAACAACTGCTTGGGAATTATTCGAGCGCTGAGCAAGCATAAAAACACACCAATAAATGCGATAAACTTTGATCCCCA
Organism: Pseudoalteromonas sp. SG45-5; assembly: GCF_014164085.1. Classification (NCBI taxonomy): domain Bacteria; kingdom Pseudomonadati; phylum Pseudomonadota; class Gammaproteobacteria; order Alteromonadales; family Pseudoalteromonadaceae; genus Pseudoalteromonas; species Pseudoalteromonas sp. SG45-5. The sequence continues at coordinate 42,157 of NZ_JACJEM010000018.1, forward strand.
TGCTGATTTTAGAGAGTGTGAAGGCCGCCATAGTGGCAATGGTTTTCGCTATGCATACAACGAAAAACATTTAAATAATTACCATGTTATTGGCTTGCATGAGTTGAAAAACAACCAAGCAATTATTACAGCAATGAATGAAGCTAACTTTAAGTTTAATAGTTATCAAGCAATACAAGTTAAACGAGAGGTTACACTTACTCAAGCAATTAATAATGCACTAAATTGCTTTGATGAAGCACCGCTTGGTGTAGAAGTTGATTTAGATAGTATTACTGGCATGCCGGTTAGTGCTTATACATGCTGTGGATTTAGTGTCAGCGACACTGAGCATTTTGTACATTTAGCAGCTAAAAAACGTCAATCTACATATCTACATTTATGTGAAGCGGCACCGAGTCAACACCCCACCGGACTAGATAGTGGAATGCAGCATTGTGGGCAAGTAATAACGGCACTCGTCAATAGCTACATACAATCTAAAGAGAGCCTTTAACGCTGAGCTAATAGCCACTGCTTTAGCCAGCTCATTAGACCTACACTACTTAGTGGGTGCCCAAAGTAATAACCTTGTGCGGCATAAGCATTTAAGCTTTTAATAAATCTCAGTTGTTCAAGCGTTTCAATCCCTTCAAAAATAACTTTTGTTTTTTGCTGATTATGCATTTCAACCATACCACCAATCAAACTACGTATTGTATTTTGATTACTAAAATCAGCGGTTAATGATGGCGCAACTTTAATATATTCAACGGCTAAGCTGGGTAATTTAGACAGCAGTACAGGATTATCGCCTAAGCCATCAACACATATTTTTAAACCAATATTATTAAGTCGAGCAATCATTGCTTTGCCTTTACTGTCTAAGTTAGTAAAAATATGCAATGGGCATTCAACAATTAAATCGCCAGTTTCTAATTGATGATCTTTTGTTATGTTATCAACAAACTCAACAAATTCTTCATTTAGCATCTCAGGGCCAAATACGTTAACACTAAGCGGTATCGCCATACCTTCCATGCGTAACGCCATCGCCAGCTCCGCCGCTCGCTCCATTACAAACGTCGCTAATTGAAAAGCAAGACCCGCAATTTTAATGTCATCAATAAATCGATTAGCCGATAAAATACCTTGCTTAGGATGCTGCCAACGCAGCAGTAGTTCTAAAAACTCAATTTTTCCATTTTCATTACAAATTATGGGTTGAAAATATAACTCAAATTCACTCGAAAAATCGATATTGGCTAGCTCCTTTAACCTAGCTTGCTGTTCTAATTGCTCAACCATCATTTGTTTTCGATAAGCAATGACCTGCCTATCTGGGTAACTATCAAGCGCAAGGTAAGCAAAGGATATTAAACTATCAAAGCCATTGTTTTGCCCTGTACAATCCACATAGCTTGCTCTTGCTTTTACTTCAACGGTGCAATTGGCAACATTAAAAGGCTTAAGTGTTGCATCTAGTATTTTTTGTATTAGCTGCTCATGAATATGCTTTTGATTCGCAAGATCACAAATAAATGCAAAGTTGAGCCCGCCCAAATGCGCAAGTTTCTCTTGTGGGGCTAAGTTAACAACCTCATCACTATCTAATAGCGCCTTTATTCTATTGGCCGATTGCGCTAAAAGTAAATCTCCAAAATTACGTCCTAAATGCTGATTTACCTGCTCAAAACCTTCTAAACGGATAATAACAAGTACGGCGTTGAGTGGTTTATTAATACACCACTCATCAACCTTTTTACGCAACTTGCTTATATTACTGAAGGCGGCAAGAGGCGAGTTATCAATAAATGTTTCTTGCTCTGGTGTATTTTCTATTCGTTGATTTTTTATAGCTGCATTATCATTGAAAAAACCTGCTAATGTTAACAATAGGATAGCGAGCACGACCCAAAATAAAGGGATATGTATTAAAAAATAGGCACTTAGCAGTAATACAAACAATAAGCCTGCAGCTGCACTGACCATGATCATAGCCCAATTATTATGCTCAAAAGCTTGCCATAAATAAAAGCAAAACCCAAAGGTAAGTAAAATAACAAGCCAAGGCGTTTCATTGCTCAAAATCGCAAAGCCAATCAGCGCAATACATAAATAACTAAATTTAATACTGTTACTTTTAACAACAAGCAAAGTAGCAATCATCGCCATAAGCAACGCACCGCTAAAAAAAATAGCAAAACGGCTATCAGCTAAAATTCCCAAATCTGTACCGCTCGTATTGATTAAAAAATTCAGTATAAGCATATTTATTGTGAACCAAATTAATTCAAACTAATTAAGTTTACCCAAAACCCATAGATTTAACAGTTTATTTACACCAAATTGATAGCTCAGCTGTGATGGATGACCTATTTCCCAGTGCGCTATATCAGCTCTGGCACCCACCTTTAGCACACCACGATCTTTTAATCCCAATGCCTTAGCCGCATTTTGAGTTACGCCTAATAAGGCCTGTTCCGGCGTTAACCTAAATAGAGTACATGCCATATTCATCATCAACTGCACAGAGCATAATGGCGAAGTTCCGGGATTAAAATCACTGGCTATCGCTATCGGCACCTTATATTGATTGAGTAGTTCAATGGGTGGAAATTTAGTTTCTCTCAAAAAATAAAATGCACCAGGCAATAACACGGCAACAGTACCTGCTTGTGCCATTGCTTTTACCCCCTCTTCATCAAGATGCTCAATATGATCGGCCGAAAGACCATTAAACTGCGCTACTAGCTTAGCACCATGTTGATTAGATAACTGTTCAGCATGACATTTAACTGGAAGATTGTGCTTTTTAGCGGCTTCAAAAACACGCTTGGTTTGTGCATAACTAAATCCTACATTTTCACAAAATACATCGACAGCATCAGCAAGATCACTAGCAACTACTTGCTCAAGCATTTCTGTACAAACTAGATCAATATACTCATCAGCACGGCCTTTGTACTCTGGCGGTAAAGCATGTGCTCCCAAAAACGTAGTTTTAATATCTATAGGATGGTGTTCACCTAACAAGCGGGCGACTTCTAATATTTTTATTTCGTTTTCAGTATCTAACCCATAGCCTGATTTAATTTCGACTGTGGTAACCCCTTCTTTTAACAAAGTATTGAGTCTGTCTTTTGCATCAACAAATAATTGTTCTCGATCAGCCGCTCTAGTCGCTTTTACAGTACTCGCTATGCCACCGCCTTGTGCTGCAATTTGCTCATAGCTAACTCCTTGCAAGCGTTGTTCAAACTCTTGCGATCTTGAACCTGCAAACACTAAATGCGTATGACAATCGATTAATCCAGGCGTTAGCCATTGCCCTTTTATACTTAATGTCGGCGTTGCAAAAACATCAAAACTTGGTAATGTCGACTGCTTTCCAAGCCACACAATCTCACCATTTTTAATGGCTATTGCTGCATTCTCAATGGCACCATAAGCCGCATCGATACTGCTATCCATAGTGGCAATATTGGCGTCGGTTAAAAGTAAGTCGAGATCTTCTAACTCATAATGTTGTGATGTGCTTTGCATCTTATACCCTTTTTTGCCCTATTATGATGAAAATATAGTCTAGCAATTCACCTTGTATATACAAGGTAATTATGCCATCTTGTTTATATAGTTTACTTTCAATGTAACCATTAATTTAATGACGACACCTAAATTTGCGCAAATAAAACAATTTATTGTTGATAAAATTCGCAGCGCCACATGGCAAGAAAATCAACGTGTGCCCTCTGAAAACGAGCTGGCTAGTCAATTTAGCGTGAGCAGAATGACGGCTCGTCGAGCGCTAAGCGAACTAACCGAAGCCGGTATTTTAACGCGCAGCCAAGGGTTAGGTACATTCGTTGCTACATTTAAATCGCAGTCATCATTACTCGAAATCAAAAATATTGCTGATGAAGTAAAAGAGCGCAACGGGAACTACACCTGTAATGTACTCATACTTGAATCTATAAATGCAGTCGCGCCCATAGCTATTGCACTTGGTGTTGAAATTGACAGCGTAGTATATCGCAGTGTACTCGTACACAATGAGAACGATAGCCCTTTGCAGCTAGAAGAACGCTTTGTAAATCCAGCACTTGCTAGTGGCTATCTACAGCAAGATTTTACGGCACTCACTCCTCATGAATATCTATCGAGCGTTGCACCGCTAACTCAAGCAAGGCATACCGTAGAAGCCATTATGCCAAACAGCGAAATGTGCCAATGGCTCAATTTATATAACGAAGAGCCATGCTTACAAGTTATTCGACGCACATGGTCTATTCATGGCATTGTAAGCTTTGCACGCCTTGTATCACCTGGCAGTAAATACCGCTTAGGTGGCCATTTAACATTTAAAAAATAACAAAAAAATTGCGCTTATTGCGCTTTTTTTATAATTAACAACCTTGTATATACAACAGGAGCAAAACATGAACAACCGACTCGACACAAGTCGCGTAATACGTGCACCGCATGGCGATAAAATAAGCGCTAAAAGCTGGCAAACTGAAGCGGCTAAACGCATGCTCATGAATAATTTAGATCCTGAGGTTGCAGAACATCCTCATTCGCTTGTTGTGTATGGTGGTATTGGCCGTGCAGCACGCGATTGGCCAAGTTATGACAAAATTATAGAAACCCTCGATAGGCTCGAAAACGACGAAACCCTACTTGTACAATCGGGCAAACCCGTCGGCGTATTTAAAACCCACAGTAATGCACCGCGCGTACTGATTGCCAACTCAAATCTAGTGCCGCATTGGGCAAATTGGGAACACTTTAACGAGCTCGATAAAAAAGGCTTGATGATGTATGGGCAAATGACTGCCGGATCTTGGATTTACATTGGCTCGCAAGGCATAGTGCAAGGCACTTACGAAACGTTTGTTGCCATGGCAAAACAGCATTTTGACGGTCAAGCTAAAGGAAAATGGGTATTAACAGGTGGTCTTGGCGGCATGGGCGGCGCACAACCGCTTGCAGCCACAATGGCTGGATTTAGCGCACTTGTTGTTGAGTGCGATGAAAGCAGAATCGATTTTCGTATAAAAACAGGTTACGTTGATGTAAAAGCAACGAACCTTGAACATGCACTGCAATTAATAACCGATGCATGTGTTAAAGGTGAGGCCCTCTCGGTGGGCTTACTTGGCAACGCTGCCGATGTATTTAGTACACTCGTTAAAACAGGCATTACCCCTGATGTAGTCACAGATCAAACATCTGCTCACGATCCACTTAATGGATATTTACCACAAGATTGGACAATGGAGTACGCAGCAAAAATGCGTGAGCAAGATCCGAAAGCCGTAGTAAAAGCGGCGAAGCAATCAATGGCAGTGCAAGTTAACGCCATGCTAGCGCTGCAAAAAGCAGGTTCTGCAACAACTGACTATGGTAATAATATTCGCCAAATGGCGTTTGATGAAGGCGTTACCAACGCATTTGATTTTCCAGGCTTTGTTCCTGCTTATATTCGACCTTTATTTTGCCAAGGTATTGGGCCCTTTAGATGGGTAGCCTTATCGGGCGACCCAGAAGATATTTATAAAACCGATGCAAAAGTAAAAGAGCTGATTCCCGATGATGCACATTTACATAATTGGCTAGATATGGCGCGTGAACGTATTCAATTTCAGGGCTTACCTGCACGCATTTGTTGGGTTGGTTTAAAAGACAGAGCACGCCTTGCATTGGCCTTTAACGAAATGGTTAAAAATGGCGAGCTTAAAGCACCGATAGTCATTGGTCGCGATCACCTAGACTCAGGCTCTGTTGCAAGCCCTAATCGTGAAACAGAAAGCATGAAAGATGGCTCTGATGCAGTATCAGATTGGCCATTACTTAATGCATTACTTAATACAGCAAGTGGCGCTACATGGGTATCGCTTCACCATGGTGGTGGCGTTGGTATGGGCTTTAGTCAGCACTCTGGTGTGGTTATTGTTGCCGATGGAACAGACGAAGCCAAAGAGCGTGTTGGCCGTGTGTTATGGAACGACCCTGCAACTGGCGTAATGCGCCATGCAGATGCGGGCTACGACATCGCAAAAACCTGTGCTAAAGAGCAAAACTTAGACTTACCAATGCTAAACGAGGAATGATCATGGTAGAACTTACTCTCACACCTGGCTCGCTTGATTTAAGCACGCTGAGAAAAATTAATAATTCATCAGTAAAGTTAAGCCTTGCCAAGCATGCTGAGTCACAAATAGCAGCAAGCGCACAAACCGTTCAAAATGTGATTAACGAACACCGCACTGTATACGGAATAAATACCGGCTTTGGATTATTAGCCAATACTAAAATTGCCGATGATGAACTTGAATTATTACAGCGCTCCATTGTACTTTCGCATGCAGCGGGTATTGGCGAATACATGGATGACAGTACAGTAAGGCTGATGATCACCTTAAAAATTAATTCGCTGTCTCGTGGCTACTCAGGTATTCGCCTGCAAGTTATCGAATTTTTTATGCAATTGCTTAATAGTGAAGTCTACCCATGCGTACCTAAAAAAGGCTCTGTGGGTGCGTCGGGCGATTTAGCCCCTCTTGCGCATATGTGCCTACCTTTACTCAGTGAGGGTAACATGCGCTATAAAGGTAATATTATTAGTGCCGAAGAAGGCTTAAAAATAGCAGAGCTTAAACCGCTTACCCTTGCAGCAAAAGAAGGCCTAGCATTATTAAATGGCACACAAGCATCTACTGCATTTGCACTACAAGGCTTATTTAGAGCTGAAGATTTATATGCACAAAGCTGTGTTATTGGATCTATTAGTATTGAAGCCGCATTGGGCAGTCGTTCACCATTTGATGCGCGTATTCATGACATTCGCGGTCAACGAGGGCAAATAGATACTGCTCAAGTATTTAGAGAGTTACTTGATACTCATTCACAAATTAGCGATTCACACGTCAATTGTGAAAAAGTACAAGACCCTTATTGCCTGCGCTGCCAACCACAAGTGTTAGGTGCGTGTTTAACGCAAATACGCCAAGCTGCAGAAGTATTACTCTGTGAATCAAACGGCGTCACCGATAACCCATTAGTTTTTGCCGATGTAGGCGATATTATTTCTGGTGGGAATTTTCATGCAGAGCCGGTAGCGATGGCCGCCGATAACTTAGCGATCGCTATTGCCGAAATTGGCGCATTAGCAGAGCGACGAATTGCATTACTTATCGATTCTAACTTATCTAAATTACCACCATTTTTAGTTGAAAACGGCGGTGTAAATTCAGGCTTTATGATTGCACAAGTAACCGCCGCAGCGCTCGCATCAGAAAATAAATCATTAGCACACCCCGCTTCGGTCGATAGTTTGCCAACATCAGCAAATCAAGAGGATCATGTATCTATGGCCACTTTTGCAGCTAGGCGCTTAGGTGAAATGGCCAATAACACTCAGGGGGTTTTAGCTATAGAATGGTTAGCATCGGTGCAAGGGCTAGAGTTTAGAAAGCCACTCAAACCATCTAATAAGGTACAAAACGCAAAAACATTATTACGCGAACACGTTAGTTACTATGATAAAGATCGCTATTTTGCACCGGATATAGAACAAACAAATACACTATTAAGTGAAGGCAAGTTATGTGACTTTATTGACAGCAACCCCTTGCCTTCATACTAATACCAATTTTATAAAAAACATGATCGTTCTAGCGCATTGAATAGCGCACTTACTGCGTTAAAAATTATTTATATAGAACAACTATATATAATAATTTTCGCCTTGTTATAGCGCTATTCTCTTAGCGCTATAATAGATCACTCATTTAATGCAATTGGTATAAAATTTTAGTGGAATGTCTTTGCTAAATCCCATATTGATAAGTAAAGCCTAACGCCTCAATAGCTGAGCCAATCACTTTGCGCTCAGCTTTTTCGTCACTGGCAAAACGAGGCATTTCACTCCCCTGCTGCAGACACTTTAATGCGTAATATTCAGCTTTTGTTGGATGCGCCGGATTAACCACATTATAAATATTTTGCCCAACTGACCAATGTTCTATCACAGCAAAAATGGCATTAATAACATCTTGTTGATGCACCATATTTACCACTTGCTCACTTGATGTATTGAGCTCCTTACCCGCAACAAAACGACCAGGTTCTCTGTTAGGACCAAACAACCCAGCTAAACGAAGTACTTTGCCATCTTGTTGCAGCACTTGCTCTTCAGCCTCATAAAGCTTTATCTGTCGCTCATTAGTACACGAAATATCACTGCTTTCGCTATATACACCAGGCTCTTGATCGTACACACCTGTTGATGAACATAACAAAAAACCTTTAGCGTTTAGCCCCTTTGAAAGTTTAAGTGCTGCCGTGAGTGTGTCAGGATAATTACTTTCATTGTGCCTGCTACGCGGCGCGATAGCACACACCCAATAAGCATCTTGCAAGTCTATTTGATGTGTTAATTGGTCATTCTCGAGTATAAATTGACGTTCAAAATCAAACTTGTGTACATCACTTCTATGCGTCCCTTGCACTTGCCAGTCCGCTGTTTGTGCATTTACACATAAAGTATGACCTAGCCAACCGGCTCCTAAAACTACCAATTTATTTATTTTATTTTCCATTTTGTGTAAGCCTCCACTTTAAAAGAAAAATTAGTATTTTTGTCTAACTTTAATACAGATTTCAAACGCGATATAATTATAGGTACTCTACTAAATCAAAAGAATATGTGCACTTGTATTAAACCGTTAGTTATTACGTAAAATGCAACAACACTATTTAACCTGAACTCTTGATAATAAATCTATCTCGAGCAGCTATTTTCAGCGCTAACTGCGTTGAATTTACTTGCAATAGGCCAGCCATAATTACGAGTGAGCCACATGTTTTAAATGAAAAAGAGGCTCTTATTTAAGTGCATATTTAAGCGTTAAATTTAAGCTAAGTGTGACCCTTGTTTTTAATTTATTAATCACCATATCTTTACAGCTAGCTACTGTTTTTTGTAACGGTTTAAGGGTATAGCGTTATTTTTACTAACTAGATCAAATTTTTCCATTTTAAATACACATCTTTTTGTCGAGATAGTTTGTTGTTTGGCAGAGTCTGGTATAGTAGCGCACGTAATAAACAGTGCTTTTAAGTACTTCAAATACAAAATTGCTAATTAATATGTTCTAGGTGTTATTTAAAAGCACATATTAATTACCAATTATTAAAAATGGGTTGGCTGATACTCGGCTGACAAAGAATACATTGTAACGGTTTTATCATGATATCTAATTTATTTACCAAAATTTTTGGTAGTCGCAATGACCGCACTATTAAAAACTTTAGAAAGACGGTCGCGCTTATCAATGCACTAGAAACGCAATTAGAAGCGCTTTCTGATGAAGATTTAAAAGCGAAAACAGCTGAGTTTAGAGAACGTTACGATAACGGACAAAGTCTAGACGACATTTTGCCAGAAGCTTTTGGTGTGGTACGTGAAGCATCAAGACGTGTTAATGGTATGCGCCATTTTGACGTACAGCTACTAGGCGGCATGGTTTTGCACGAAGGTCGTATTGCAGAAATGCGTACCGGTGAAGGTAAAACGTTAACAGCAACATTACCAGCGTACTTAAATGGTTTAACTGGTAAAGGCGTTCATGTAATTACCGTAAATGACTATCTTGCAAAGCGTGATGCTGAAACTAACCGTTCATTATTCGAGTTTTTAGGCCTGACGGTTGGTTGTAACGTACCAGGTATGATGCCACAGCAGAAAAAGCAGGCGTATACTGCCGACATTACATACGGTACTAATAACGAATTTGGTTTTGACTACCTTCGCGACAACATGGCATTTAGCATTGATGAACGTGTACAGCGTCCATTATTTTATGCTGTAGTCGATGAAGTGGATTCAATCCTAATTGATGAAGCACGTACGCCACTTATTATTTCAGGCCCCGCTGAGGACAGCTCGGAGCTTTACACTGAAATAAATACCATCGTTCCTTTACTTGAACTTCAAGAAAAAGAAGACGAAGAAGGTATTGAAGGCGATGGCGACTACACTATCGATGAGAAATCTAAACAAGTTCACTTAACTGAACGCGGCCAAATTAAGGTAGAAGAGCTACTAACTGAACGCGGTTTGATTGAAGAAGGCGATTCGCTTTATTCAGCAACAAGCATCACGCTATTGAGCCATGTTTACGCAGCACTTCGTGCTCACAAGCTATACCAGAAAGATGTTGATTACGTTGTAAAAGAAAACGAAGTAATCATCATCGATGAGCACACCGGTCGTTCAATGGAAGGTCGTCGTTGGTCAGAAGGTTTACACCAAGCTGTTGAAGCTAAAGAAGGTGTAAAAATTCAAAACGAAAACCAAACGCTCGCCTCTATTACGTTCCAAAACTACTTCCGTTTATACGAAACGTTAGCCGGTATGACAGGTACTGCGGATACTGAAGCTTTTGAATTTCAGTCAATCTATGGCCTAGACACTGTCGTTATGCCAACTAATAAGCCAATGATCCGCGATGATCGTGCTGATTTAGTATACCTAACACAAGAAGAAAAATACGAAGCTATTTTAATCGATATTAAAGATTGCCAAGAGCGTGGACAACCTGTGCTGGTTGGTACTATCTCGATTGAAAGCTCTGAATATTTATCGCAGTTTTTACGTAAAGAAAAAATTAAGCACAACGTACTTAACGCTAAATTCCACGCACAAGAAGCCGATATTGTTTCAGATGCGGGTTTACCTGGTACAGTTACAATTGCAACTAACATGGCTGGTCGTGGTACCGATATAGTGTTAGGTGGTAACTGGAACAGTGAAGTTGAAAAACTTGAAAACCCAACGGATGAACAAATTGCTGAAATTAAAGCAGCTTGGAAAATTCGTCACGATGCTGTAATTGACGCGGGTGGTTTACATATCATTGGTACTGAGCGTCATGAGTCACGTCGTATAGATAACCAATTACGTGGTCGTTCTGGTCGTCAAGGTGATGCCGGTTCAAGCCGTTTTTACTTATCGATGGACGATGCGTTAATGCGTATTTTTGCTGGTGAGCGCATGACTAACATGATGCGTAAATTAGGCATGCAACGCGGTGAAGCGATTGAACATCCTTGGGTAAACCGTGCAATTGAAAACGCACAGCGTAAAGTAGAAGCACGTAACTTCGACGTTCGTAAGCAACTACTTGAATACGATGATGTAGCAAACGATCAACGTCGTGTTGTCTACTCTCAGCGTAACGAGCTACTTGAAGAAGGCGATATTTCAGAAACGATTACTGCAATTCGTGGTGACGTACTTAGTAATATAATTGATCAGTACATTGCACCGCAAAGCCTTGCTGAAATGTGGGATATCCCCGGTCTTGAAGAACGCTTAAAACAAGATTTCTTAATTGAACTGCCAATCGCTCAATGGCTAGCTGACGATAATAAACTATACGAAGAAAAACTTCGTGAACGTATTGAAGAAGCAGTTGAGCAGTCATACAAGCAAAAAGAAGAGATGGTCGGCGATTCTGTCCTACGTCAATTCGAAAAAGCAATTATGTTACAAAGTCTTGATCAGCACTGGAAAGATCACCTTGCTGCTATGGATCACTTGCGCCAAGGTATTCATTTACGTGGTTACGCGCAAAAGAACCCTAAACAAGAGTATAAACGTGAATCGTTTGAGCTATTCTCTGAAATGCTTGAAAACTTAAAAGTTGATGTTGTAAGCATTTTAAGTAAGGTGCAAGTACGCGCAGAAGAAGATGTTGAAAAAGTAGAAGAGCAACACCGTAAAAGTGAAAGCGCTCCTCGCGAATACCAACATGAGGAAGTTGAGCATGTTGGTGGTGAAACGCCAGAAACAGCTACAGTGATGGCTCGTACAGAACCAAAAGTTGGTCGTAACGACCCTTGTCCTTGTAAATCAGGTCAAAAATTCAAACAGTGTTGTGGTAAATTAAAGTAACCAATACTGTATAAGTAGTTAATAAAAAAACGACGTTAGCGTCGTTTTTTTTATGGAGTTTCAGAGTTATGACTATAGAAATTGTGCATGTTGCTGTTGGTGTGATTAAAAAAAACAATGCGATCTTCATTTGTAAACGCGCAGATGAACAACATCAGGGCGGGTTATGGGAATTTCCAGGTGGTAAGGTTGAGGCAGGCGAAAGTGTTTTTGCAGCACTTAAGCGCGAACTTATTGAAGAAGTAGGGTTAACTATTCACAGCTCTAGCCAACTTATGGTTATTGAACATGACTACGGCGATAAATGCGTTAAATTAGATGTACACGTAGTAAGTAACTTTAGCGGTGAAGCGCATGGTGCAGAAGGACAACCTAGCGAGTGGGTAGCAATTAGTGAATTAGGAAATTATGATTTTCCTGAGGCTAATGCCGACATAATCGAAAAGATAATCTCTCGGTACGCATAATACCAATTCGCTTAATTAAGTGATCTATTTTGAGGTAAGAAAACCGTGTCGATAACAAGGCAAAAGTTTTTTATTTAATCAGAGCTCAGGTTAAATAACCTGAACTCTGGATAATAAATCTATCTCGAGCAGCTATTTTCAGCGCTAACTGCGTTGAATTTACTTGCAATAGGCCTGCTATTGACGCGTAAATTCGCCTTGTTTTCACCAAAAATCTCTGGCTAGAGAAAATAAATTTAAATATCACTATAATTCAATACTTTAGTAAATCTCTTAACCAGAGCTCAGGTTAAGTATTATTGCGGATTGGTATAACCAAAGTACCTAAAAACTGCTCAGTTAGTCAGTAATGCAAAGCTGATTGAGCAGCATTTAATTTTAAAGCGCCCAAAAAAACACAAGTTAGAACGTATCCAAAACCAACTCTCGCTTTATAAAAATAGACTAAAGAATGGTCATGGATGCGATAGTATTTAATCACTTCACCTTAAAAGTCTATTCCGGCTTTTTAAACATAGCTCGTAAATTAGCCACTCTTGCTTGGCCTTTTTCCATACGTTCTGCTTGCGTATTAGGTGCCTTTTTATTTTCGAACGCAAGATCGTCTTGTGGTAATTCTTGTACAAATCGGCTTAATTCGGTTTGTGAGGTTTCACCAAATTGACGTCGTATTTTTGCATAAGTAAGTGTTAACTCTTGCTGGGCACGTGTAATACCAACGTAAGCTAATCGGCGTTCCTCATCTACGTTGTCTTCATCAATACTTACCTGATGAGGAAGTAAACCTTCTTCCATACCCACCATAAATACATACGGGTACTCTAAGCCTTTTGATGCATGCAGTGTTGATAAATGCACCGCATCGGTTTCATCTTCTTCTTCGTTACGCTCAAGCATATCGCGAAGGGTTAACTTACTCACAACTTCAGCCAATGTCATTGGCTCGTTATCGGCATCACCGGTCAACATATCGGTTATCCAGCGGTACAGTTCGGATACATTTTTCATGCGCATTTCAGCGGCTTTTGCGCTCGGTGATGACTCGTACAAATACGCCTCGTAGTTAATATTACGCACTAAGTCTTTAACTGCTTCAAGCGTGTCACTGCGTACTGCGTTATCAGATAGCTCAACAACCCAGCGCGCAAATCCGGCAAGCGCATTAAAGCCACGTCCTTTTAATCTATAGCCTAAATCGTTATCAAAGCAAGTAGCAAACAAGCTCGCATGTTTTTCGTTAGCTAATGTGCCAAGCTTTTCAAGTGTGACCGTGCCTATTTCGCGGCGCGGAGTATTTACGATACGTAAAAATGCGTTGTCATCATCTTGATTAACTAACAGGCGTAAGTACGCCATAATATCTTTAATTTCTGAGCGAGCGAAAAACGACATCCCACCACTAATTTTATAGGGGATACGGTTACTCATTAGTGATTTTTCAAAGCCACGCGCTTGATGATTACCACGATACAAAATCGCATAATCTTTATAGCTGGTACGCTTCATAAACTTATGCGAAATTATTTCAGCAACCACTCGCTCAGATTCATGTTCTTCATCACGACAGCCAATTACCTTAATTGGCTCACCGTAACCTAGTTCACTGAATAGTTTTTTCTCGATGTCGTGAGGGTTATTGGCAATTAAAATGTTAGCCGCTTTAAGTATTCGCCCTGCACTTCGATAGTTTTGCTCAAGCTTTATAAGCCTAAGCCCTGGATAGTCTTTACCTAATAACACTAAGTTTTGCGGACGTGCACCACGCCATGAGTAAATTGATTGGTCGTCATCACCTACCACGGTAAAACGGGCACGCTCGCCTACTAACAATTTAACAAGTTGATATTGGCTAGTATTAGTATCTTGATACTCATCCACCAGCAAATACTTAAACCGTTGCTGCCAGCGCTCACGAGAAGTGGCGTTATTAGTAAGTAACAAAGTAGGGATCATAATTAAATCATCAAAATCCAGTGCGTTATAAGCACGTAGCTGATTTTGATAGCGTGCATAAAGCTGTGCAAACAAGGCTTTTTGCGCATCACGTGCTTCGCGTATTGCTTGCTCGGGCAGCACTAATTCATTTTTCCAACTACCAATTTCCATTTTAAGTAGTTTGAGTAAATCTTTGTCTTTTTTTAGCTCATCTTCGGTTAAATCACCCAGTAATTGATTGGTATCTTGGTCATCAAATAACGAAAAACCAGGCTTGAACCCCAGTGTGCTTAGCTCTTTTTTTATTATTTCTAAACCTAGCGTATGAAACGTTGATACCCATAACCCTTTAGCATCTTGCTTACCAAGCGTTTGCAGCACTCGCTCACGCATTTCTTTGGCTGCTTTATTGGTAAAAGTAACCGCCGCTATATTTCGTGCTTTGTACTCACATTTTTTCACCAAATAAGCAATTTTATTAGTAATAACACGGGTTTTACCAGAGCCTGCGCCTGCGAGTACTAAGCATGGACCACTAATATATTTTACGGCTTCATCTTGTTTAGGATTGAGTTTCATAACGACCAAAGAAATTTAAAAGACGCACAATTTTAACGTAACCATTACTGCGAGCATAGCAATTGCCTTAATTAATTAAGGCAAAGATGATCATGTGTTAAATAATGTAGGTATAAGGTATTATTATCATTTTAGGCAGCAGCGAAGGGACAAATATGATCAATCCAGCAAAACTTGAAGAAATTGCTAAGCAAATCACTAGCAATATGCCACAAGGTGTAAAAAACCTAGCAGAAACACTCGAAGGTAAAACAAAACAAGTTTTACAAAACAAGCTTGCTGAGATGGACTTTGTGAGCCGTGAAGAATTTGATGTGCAAAGCCAAGTACTTATTCGTACTCGCGAAAAGCTAACTGAACTCGAAGCTAAAGTAGCATTACTTGAGCAACAACTTAGCACTGAGACTGACGCTGAATAATTAATTTAATGTACAAAAAAGGCAGCTTAGACTGCCTTTTGCGTTTTACTAAGTTTATTCAAACAGCTCATCAAGTACATAATAAGACAACTTAGCCTGCTGCTCTAAACTCACACTCAGTATTTTTTGCGCCACTTGCTTACCCGTTATTGGTTTATAGCGTTTTAAAAATGGGAGTTGTGTAATAACAGGTAAAATAATACTGCCTATCTTTTCTGCCACTCTGAATTGCTCACGATCACCTAATAATAAAGACGGTTGAAAAATACTTATTTTGTCAAAAGCGAGTGCTTTAATATGCTGTTCAAGCTCACCCTTCATTTTTAAATAAGGACTATTACTGTGTGCATTAGCACCACTTGATGACACTAAACAGTAATGTGAGACGCCATTACTTGCCGCCAGTTGCGCGGCTATAAACTGATAATCAACATCAACTCTGCGCTGAGCTTGGGTTGAGCCTGCTTGCTTACGTGTTGTGCCTAAACACGAGAACAATACGTCACCTTTAAAAAACTCAACGTATTGAGTTAATTTTTCAAAATCAATAACGTGATTAACTAACTTTGCATGTGTAAGTGGCAAAGCCCGACGACTTAACGTAACAACTTGTGTATAGTGCTCGCTATTGAGTAACTTATGCAGCAACTCATTACCGACCAAACCTGTAGCACCTATTAATATCGCCGTCTTAGTCATAGTTTTATTTACTCTCACCTACTTTTTTAAGCACGTGCTGTACTGCTCTTTTATAACTTTGTGTTTCCTCGCTGGCGCACGTTACAACCGACTCCAAATCATGAAGGTGCCCATTTTCTAAACCATAAACCCAACCATGAACACTGAGCTCTTGCCCGCGCTCCCACGCGTCTTGCACAATGTTAGTACGACATACATTACGTACTTGTTCGATTACGTTTAACTCAATAAGACGGCTTAAGCGCTCGCTTTCTGGCATTGCGTTAAGTTGCTCAAGGTGCTTTTCTTTTACATCACCTACATGGCGCAGCCAGTTGTCAATAAAGCCAAATTTTGCATTGCTTAAAACGGCTTGTACGCCACCACAACCGTAATGCCCCACAACCATAATGTGTTTTACTTTTAATACTTCCACAGCGTACTGCATAACCGACAAACAATTATGGTCAGTGTGTACAACCACGTTAGCAACGTTACGATGTACAAATAATTCGCCTGGTAGTAAATCAACTATTTGATTAGCAGGTACGCGAGAGTCAGAACAACCAATCCATAAATATTCAGGATTTTGTTGCATTGATAAAATTTTAAAAAAGTCAGGGTCGGCTTCGCTTGTACGAGCAGCCCAGCGTTTATTATTTTCGAATAAATTTTTTAACTTTCTCATTACATCTCTTATTAAGTCGAGGACGGAAATTTAATGGATACTGGCAAGAATTAAAATATTACGAGGCGTTAACTGCTTCTCGCAAAAAATATTAACACTCACCTGATAACCTTGCTGCTGCAAATATAAAGCACGATCGAGCACAAGCCAAACCTCAATTGCTCTTCGGAACACATGTCGAACCAGTTCAATTCGGTCAGTTATTTTTTTTCGCGCCTGCCCCACTTCTAAAAACTGATTATAATCAGTAGATTGAGGTAACGTTATATCTTTTTTTTCAGCAGCCCATGCGCAAAATGATTTGAACGAATCTGAGAATATTGCTTTATTAACCGAAGGCACGCTTACGTAGTGTGATTCATTCGTAATCGACTTTCTTAGTGCGTCAAAACCGAGTCGCCATTCTAATTCTGTTTTACGCACTTTTTCCAGACGAGAAGGCGCTGTAACGGTTTCTTGCAATGCGAGCTTTAAATCACGATGCGTTAGCTTAAGCGTACTTTGCTTTGCAACCTCACTCATAGCAAGGTATTCATTAGCCGTAAATAGGTGATAACAACAAGGTGAAAAGCTAATTTTTTGTACTTTAGCTAAACTTGCTTGGCGCATAAATGTTTGGTGCAAGCCACCGCATGCATGCAGCGCTACAGCATGCATATCAGCATTAAAAAATTGAGTAATGTCATCTTTTAGCACATCTGCTTGGCTAAAGTGCATTGCTAAGCCTTGTTGCTGTGCACTTTTTTGCCCTTGCTCACATAAGCTTTGTTGCAGCTCAATACTGTGCACATCACTTGCGCCATTAAAAGCAAGCATTCGCCCTAAATGCCCTTTACCAGCACACCACTCTAAAACTGGCTGTTTAGTATTAGGCAGTGCCGATACAAAATCTTGTAACTGATCAAACTTACGACCTTTAATACCGTTACTTATCCAAAATGGATAATCAGTTCGGTTTAACTCCGCGCCTGGTAGTTCACACAAATTAGCAAGTTCACCAAGGTCATTTATGTATTGACTAAAAAATTGATATAACTGACTTTGATCGTTATCAAGTGCTGTAACTTGATCGTCACTTAGCCCATTAAGTACCTCTTGTAGTTTTGGCCACGGGATCGCGTCAAAATCAAATGCAGTACACTGCCAATACTGGCGATTGCGTAGTAAAAGTGAATCAAGGGCAAAGAATTGCTCAGCTAAAGTCATAACAACTTAAAGTAAAAAAAAAGACAGTCGATTATAGCAGTTCAGTAGATTCTCATTAAGCGGTTATTTTTTGCTAAAAATCAGCCGTATATACAAAGGTATCGAAATAATACTCACCAGAATAGCGGCTATGAGCATCCAAGATAATTGCATTGCTTCGGGTTCTTGATATTTATATATAAAACTTGCTTTAACGTCATCAAATTTACTTTGCTGTATGCTATATAAATCCGCGATTAAACGCCATTTTGCTATAGACATATGCCCTAAGTTGGTTGTAGGAGGCATTATGTAATTTTTTAATACTTCAGCCTCAAAAGCGAGCTGATGAAAACTTTTACTTGGCGCATATACTTGTTGCGTAATATTAATTGCTTCATCCATGTTCATCATCGCATAACGCCAGCCTTTTAAACTGGCCTGATAAAATTTCTCGACGGTTTGCGGGTATTTTTTAAGCATATATTCGCTGGTAAATAAAATATCAGCGTACACATCCATACCATATCGCTGCGGACAAATAAGGCGATGCGCAATACCTTGCTGGGTCATATAATAAGGCTCAGTAGTGACGTATACTTGCATCGCATCTAGCTTGTTTTCAATCCATGCTTGATTTGGATTTTCCCCCTCATAAACCTTAAGCCTATCAGTATCTACCCCGCTGCGCTTAAGCATAACCATTAATTCGGTAGCATCCTTACGGCTTACGCCAGTAATGCGTTTATTAGCAAAGTTGCGTGGATGGAAAATATCGGAAGTATCTTTAACCATCCAGCAGTAAGGTGAAAACTGCAGCATGGCAGCCATAGCAACAAGGGGTTGACCATTAATACGTTGTTGTAAAATACCTGAATGACCGACACCAAACTGTGCTTTATTATTGGCAACGGGTTCGAAGGTATCGGGCATCATCGGATTAGCGGGTTTAATAATTACATCAAGGCCAACTTCGTCATAAAAGCCTTTTTGTTTTGCCATATAATAACCAGCAAACTGAAATTGATGCGTCCATTTTAGCTGTAATGTGACAGATTCTTGCGCCACTATATGGCTACAAAAAAAGCACAATCCAATAATTAATCCCTTAAATAGCAACTAGGTATCCTCAAAAGTATGGCGATTACCTGTAACTATATGTAAAACTTGTGATAAAGCAAGCACCCTAGTTAGGTGCCTGCCTTTAAAGAAGGACTATACTGAGGCGAGTTTTTCGGCTTTTTCTGCTTGCGGCTTTGATGTTAAAAATTGGCTAAAGCACGGATTTTGTGTTTCATCTTGCACACTGTAGCCTAAACGATTTAAATGTTCGTTAAACATCTCATACTGACTTGGCTCAATAGCAAAACCTGCCAGTACATTCCCCATCGAACCACCGTGATTACGATAATGAAATAAGGTAATGTTCCAATTACTACCTAAAGTATCTAAAAAGCGTGCAAGCGCACCTGGATATTCAGGAAATTCAAAACGCAGTAAACGTTCATGTAATTGCTCTGGTGCTTTTCCGCCAACCATATAGCGCACATGTAATTTAGCGAGTTCGTTATCCGACAGGTCGCAAAATTGGTAATCATTATTTGTTAAGTCTTGCTTTAGCTCATTAAGCTCTTGCTCGCCTTGGCGCAGGGCAATACCTACAAATATTTGTGCTTCACCAGGTCCTGCATAACGGTAGTTAAACTCAGTAATAGCACGACCACCTAAAGAAGCACAAAACTGTTTAAAACTGCCTTTTTCTTCCTTAATAGTAACCGCTAATAACGCTTCGTTTTTTTCACCCAGCGCAGTGCGCTCTGCTACATAACGCAGGCGATCAAAGTTTAAATTAGCACCCGAAAGCACAGCCGCTAGATGCAACCCTTTTAACCCCGATTGCTGACTCCACTTTTTAAGCCCAGCCGTTGCAAGTGCACCCGAAGGTTCTGCAATTGCACGCGTAGATACAAAAATGTCCTGCATGGCTGCACATATTTCGTCGCTAGTTACTGTAACAACCTCATCGCAAAACTTTTGCGCTAAACGAAATGTTTCAGTGCCAATAATTTTAACCGCTACGCCATCGGCAAAACTACCAACGCGATCAAGCTCTACTGGCTTACCTGCTTCAAGTGCAGCTTGTAAACACGCACTTTCATCGGCTTCTACGCCAATTACCTTTATATCTGGACGCAGCGATTTAATGTAAACCGCCATACCAGCAAGTAAACCGCCGCCGCCAACAGGAATAAACACAGCATCAAGCTCGTTTAATTGCTGCATTAACTCGCGTGCTACAGTGCCTTGACCAACAATGACGTCTGGGTCATCAAATGGTGGGACAAATATACCGTTACGTTGCTCTGTAAGTTCAAGCGCATATCCTTTTGCGGCATCAAAATGATGCCCATGTAATACAACTTCACCGCCAAGCGCGCGTACGGCGCTTACTTTTATTTCAGGCGTTGTTACTGGCATTACAATGGTGGCTTGATGCCCTAAGTGAGATGCACTTAATGCAACCCCTTGAGCATGATTACCCGCAGAAGCGGTAATAACCACTGAGCCTTTAGGTAATTTATTTAATTTGTTATACGCCCCGCGTAACTTAAATGAATACACGGGCTGTTGGTCTTCACGCTTTAACCAAACATGGTTACCTAGCTTTTTACTGAGTTCAGCCATTTTGCTAACCTCAGTAACTTTAGCCAAAGGCTCCATGTTTGCTTGAATAATAGCGCGAAAATAATCGAGCTCTTGAGAGACCATAATTAACTAAGCGCCTCCAATTTAGCTAAATCGCGCACAGCGCCTTTATCAGCACTTGTTGCAAGTAATGCATAAGCCTTTAAAGCAGACGAGACATAGCGCTCACGATCAACTGGTTTGTACGCCATTTTTCCGCGTGCTAATTGCTTTTGTTTACGTGCCTCAAGTTCTTCATCGCTTAGCGCTAACGTAATTTCGCGTGTTGCGATATCAATAATGATTTTGTCGCCATTTTCAACATAAGCAATTGCACCACCACTTGCAGCCTCTGGCGATACATGGCCAATTGATAAACCCGAAGTACCACCCGAAAAGCGACCATCTGTAATAAGAGCACACTTTTCAGCTAAGCCTTTCGATTTTAAGTAGCTTGTTGGGTATAGCATTTCTTGCATACCTGGGCCCCCTTTTGGCCCTTCATAACGAATAACAACGACATCGCCCGCTTTTACTTCGTTATTTAAAATCCCTTCTACCGAGTCATCTTGTGATTCGTACACCACTGCGGTGCCTTCAAAATGTAGCATTTCGTCAACGACACCTGCACTTTTTACAACACAACCATCAACGGCTAAATTCCCCGAAAGCACAGCTAAACCACCGTCTTGGCGAAAAGCGTGTTCTACACTACGAATACAACCATTAACACGGTCGTTATCGCCTTCATCCCAACGACACTCTTGGCTCATTGCTTTAGTGGTACGAATGCCCGCAGGACCCGCACGGTAAAATTTGCGCGCAACTTCGTTAGTAGGATCTGTTGCATCCCATTTTTTAACAAGCTCAGCCATTGTTGACCCTGCAACATGATTAACCGACATATCAACTAAGCCTGCTTTACCAAGCTCGCGTACGACTGCCATCATGCCACCAGCACGGTGTACATCTTCAATATGGTACTCTGGTGTTGCTGGTGCAACTTTACATAAAAACGGTGTTTTACGAGAAAGCGCATCAATATGCGACATATCAAAATCAACGCCCGCTTCTTGCGCTGCAGCGAGTAAATGTAATACGGTATTTGATGAGCCACCCATTGCAATATCAACCACCATTGCATTCATAAAGGCTGTTTTGTTAGCAATAGCACGTGGCAATACATCTTGATTATCTTTTTGATAGTACTCACGACATAAATCAACAATACGAGCCCCCGCTTCAACATAAAGTTGTTTACGGTCTTTATGAGTCGCAAGCGTCGTGCCGTTACCCGGAAGTGCTAAACCAATCGCTTCTAGCAGACAGTTCATTGAGTTTGCAGTAAACATGCCTGAACATGAGCCACATGTTGGACACGCAGAGCGCTCTACTTGCTCTGAATCTGCATCACTTACCGATTCATCAGCGCCTTTAACCATGGCATCTACTAAATCAAGTTTAATATCGATGTTAGCAAGCTTAGTTTTACCTGCTTCCATTGGACCGCCTGATACAAATATTACCGGAATATTTAAACGTAGTGCTGCAAGCATCATTCCTGGAGTAATTTTGTCGCAGTTTGAAATACAAATCATCGCATCAGCACAATGACCATTTACCATATACTCAACTGAGTCAGCAATTAAGTCGCGCGAAGGCAGCGAATAAAGCATACCGCCGTGACCCATTGCAATACCATCATCAATCGCAATAGTATTAAATTCTTTAGGGACGCCACCGGCTTGTGTAATAGTTTCAGCCATAAGTTCACTTAGCTGATTAAGGTGAACATGCCCTGGTACAAATTGTGTAAACGAGTTAACTACGGCAATAATCGGCTTACCAAAATCGGTGTCGGTCATACCTGTTGCGCGCCATAATGCACGAGCGCCTGCGCGTTTACGCCCTTCAGTTGTTGTTGCACTTCTTAATTTAGCCATAGTTACCTCAGTTTTTGCCGCAAAATAAGCGGGCATTCCTCATTCTAAAATTGGTGAGTAACCGAGTGATTCAGTTACTCGTAAATTGTTTTTCAGTTCGTAATTACACAGCCTGTTGTTGCTGTAAATTTTGTAAAGTGACTTCTCTAACATCCACCAGCTTGTTTAACTGGCTGGTTAATAGGTGAATTGGTTTATCACTATCTACCGTCATGTCTACATTATAAAAACCATCGTCCATATTGAGCTGAAAATGCGTAAGGTCAAAACCACGATGACGCACCACTCGTAAAAAGCGCTCTACCGCTATACTTTGGCTTTTTAATGCAATAGTTAGGCTATGTTTCATTTTGCTTTCTCCGTCATCATTTCGTCGTTCGCAGCCCCAGGTGGTACAAGTGGCCAAACATTTTCTTTATCATCAATACAGGCATGTACTATGTACGGCCCTTTACTATTAACTAATGCAGTTATCGCATCATCAACTTGATTAGCGTGAGTTATTGTTTGCCCAGGAATACCAAATACAGCGGCTAATTGAACAAAGTCTGGGTTATCCGACAGGTTAGTTTCAGAATAACGCCCTTCAAAAAATAGTTCCTGCCATTGGCGAACCATCCCTAAACGCTGGTTATCTAAAATTAATATTTTTACAGGTAAGTTGTTACGACGAATAGTGGCCAATTCTTGAATATTCATCATTATTGAACCATCGCCCGATACAGTGATAACAAAGTCATCAGGGCGTGCTACTTGCGCGCCAATAGCAGCAGGTAAACCAAAGCCCATTGTGCCTGCGCCACCACTACTTAAATGATTACTCGGATGACTAAATTTCATGTGTTGTGCTACCCACATTTGGTGTTGGCCAACATCGCAGCACACAACCCCTGTTTTTGGCATCCGTTGGCTTAGTTGGTTTAATAAGTACGGTGCAAAAACCTTTTCACCTGGGTAGTCGTAACGCCACGCATGCTTAATATTCATTTCTTTATTTGTGTCACACCACGCTTTAGGGGTTACAAAGCACTCAAGTGCGGGTAACGACGTTTTTAAATCAGCAATTAATGAAGCTTTAGCTGGTTTTCGCTTACCAACTTCAGCTGCATCGATATCTAAATGGATTACTTTAGCTTTAGCTGCAAATTTAGCTAAGTTGCCTGTTACGCGGTCATCAAAGCGCGCCCCTATACATACAAGTACATCACATTCTTGCACTGCGATATTAGCAGCTTGAGTGCCATGCATACCTAGCATACCTAAGTAATGTTCGTAATCAGGTAACACACTGCCCAACGCTTTAAGTGTCGATACAGCTGGCATCTGCGTTTTATTTAAAAATTGCATTAGCTCGTCTTGCGCATCAGCGGCTTGTACACCACCACCTACATACGCTACAGGCTGTTTAGCCTCACTCAACAATTGATTAGCAATAGCAACTTGCTTTAAATCTAACTTTGGTAAGTATTCATCAGCTGCTAGCCAAGGTTTAAAAGGGACTTGAGCCATTTGAATATCTTTTGGGATATCGACAAGTACGGGACCTGGGCGGCCGCTTTGCGCTAAATGAATTGCTTCTTGTAATATCTCTGCTAAGTCTTCAGCTCGCTCTACCATGTAGCTGTGCTTAGTACACGAAAGCGACATACCTAGTACATCTACTTCTTGAAACGCATCTGAACCAATAGCTGCAGTAGGCACTTGGCCGGTGATCGCCAATAATGGTACTGAGTCCATCATCGCATCAGCCAGAGCGGTTATTAAATTAGTTGCACCTGGGCCCGATGTTGCAAAACATACGCCTAATTTACGTGTGCTACGAGCATAACCAACAGCTGCAAACCCTGCACCTTGCTCATGGCGAGTTAGGTAGTGTTTGACTGGCGCGCCATACAGCGCATCGTAAATTGGCATAATAGCTCCGCCTGGGTAGCCAAATACTTCATTTACGCCGTGTTTGGCCAATAAGTCGATTGTTAGTTCTGCGCCTGTCATTAATAAACCCTCATTCCTCAGTGACAACCCAATTACATTTTTACGCTAAAAACTTTGCCCTTAAAACTAAAAAGCCCTCCGAACGGTTAAGTGCGGAGGGCTTTTTTAATGCTTAAGTTTTTAAAGCACTACGAAGCCCTCGCGGGAATAATCACCACGATAATAATCAGGACTAGGTTAAGTGCGTTTGTAAGCATGTAATTAATACCAAATTTTGTTCAATTATCGCGAAGGTTATTCCTTCGCTCTCTTTGTATATTAGTACCGCGCTAGGCCCTTTAAGTCAACACCAAAGTTAATCTAACAAAAAGACTAAAATGCAATTTATCAGGTTTTAAAATTCACTATACAAGTTAGTAGTGGTTTTTTTATGCTCTAAATTTAATCTCAGAAATTCACTATTCTTATATCCCTTATTTAAGGTTTGATTAATTTTTAAGAATATTTTTATAAATAAAATTATTTATCACCTTCAGGTAATACGTAGGTTCTCTTAAGCGACTCTTAAGTGTTGTTGCATAGCATGGCGTTGTTATTTTAAACGAGCCTAAATATGAACGTAACGAGCCAAACACCAACACAAAAAAAACCAAATCGTAGTAAGCGGTTTTACATTCACTGTAGTGCAAATGCCTTTGTGGTGATGATTGCCTGTTATTACTGTTTAGTTATAAACATTCCTTTTATTCAAGGTTCGTTTAGCGCCATTACCTCACTTGTATCTTTTTCGTGGCTATTTTTACTTTCAGTGCCACTGCTTTTGTTATGCCTTTTAATTATTTTCTTTTCGATAGTGTCGGTTAGGTGGTTACTAAAACCAATTAACTACCTTTTACTGATAATTTCGAGTGGTGTGCTTTACGGCTCATTAAATTACGGCGTCGTGTTTGACTATTCAATGATTCAAAACACGTTCGAAACGGATTCAAGCGAAGCACTGAGCTATTTAAATCCGCAGCTCATAGGCTTTCTACTGCTGTTTTGTGCGCTACCTGTTTTTATATTAAGCAAAGTGAAAATACACTTTACTCGCCCCCATCAAGAAGCGATTAGTCGTATAAAACTTATTGTAGCGTGCTGCTCATTAATTGCTTTAGTGGTCGTAAACTTTTACGCCGACTACGCAGCGACAGGCCGCAATAACCGCATTTTGAAAAAAGAACTCATCCCATTTCAGTATCTCTCTAGCGGTTATAAATATATGCGCGATCAGCTGCTGTATACCAATATGGAATTTAAAAATATAGATGCAACACCCGCTTTAATTGCGCCTAACACCACCAGCGTAACCGTTATGGTTGTTGGCGAAACAGCACGAGCAGAAAACTTTGCTTATCAAGGTTATAAGCGCAACACCAACCCTTATACACAAAAGCATAATGTGACGTATTTTAATAATGTGGCGTCTTGCGGTACGGCCACCGCAGTGTCTGTGCCGTGTATGTTTTCACTGCAAACACAAAATAACTTTGATCGATTAGCAGCCGACAACCAACAAAACCTGATTGACTTAGCACAACAAGCTGGCAGCGACGTACTGTGGGTTGATAACAACAGCGGCTGTAAAAACGTATGCCCCCGTGTTGTTAATATTGATATACCAACCACCCCATCAGCGCTTTGCGATGGAAAATATTGCTTTGATGAAGCACTTCTTACTCCACTTAAACGCAAACTCGCTAATTTAAGCCAAGCTAATACCGTTATCGTCCTACACATGATGGGCTCACACGGACCAACTTACTTTAAACGCTACCCAGATAAATTTAAGCAATTTACACCCACGTGCGATAGAAGCGACATTCAAAATTGCTCACTCGATGAATTAGTTAATACCTACGACAACACAATTGCGTACAGCGACTTTGTTAATGCCCAGGTAATTGAGCAATTAAAAGCGCTGCCAAACAACATAGATAAGCAGTTTTTATATGTTTCTGATCATGGTGAATCACTTGGCGAAGCCGGTGCTTACTTGCATGGTTTTCCGTATAGCTTTGCACCTAGCACACAAACGCACGTTCCTCTTTATATGTGGGCTGATAAGCATAATCAGCGCATTACTAATACCTGCTTGGCTAATTTAGACACCCACGCCGCACGCTCACACAACAATATTTTTCACACCCTTTTAAATTTAATTGGCATTAAAAGCAAAACGTATCAGGCATCGCTCGATTTACTTGCTAGCTGCCAAACAACATCAAGCAAAATAAAACTATGAGTAATAAAACCGTTATAAAACGCCAAGGCTTAATGCGCCTTATTTTTACCTTAAGCCATTCTTTCAACGGCTTAAAATGGATGAGTCGATTTGAAGCGGCGTTTCAACAAGAGTTAGCACTGTTTTCGTTACTCGGTGTGTTTGTGTGGCTACAAAAAATTGCACTAAAGGATAAATTATTACTGATAGCCAGCCTGCTTTTTGTATTATTTGCTGAGCTGGTAAATACGGCAGTTGAGGTTGTAGTTGATAGAATTGGCAGTGAATACCATGAGCTTTCAGGGCTCGCTAAAGATATTGCCTCTGCAAGCGTGTTTATAGCTATGCTAATTGCCGCTCTTATTTGGTGGGCTGTGTTATGGGCATAAAGCTAAATTTTATAGCTAAAATAACCAGGTTAATATTTAAAGTAATACCTAAGGTACAAAATGCACTTGGCCCTGTATGGATTTTTGTTGTATTTACTGTTTTGGCACTTAGCTTTTTAACACTTGCTCGCTTTGGATTAAGTGTATGGCAAGGGGAGCGTGTATTTGGATCGCATGCGTGGTTATCTATATTTATAGGTGGGTTAAGAGTAGATATAGCCACTCTAAGCTACATTATTATGCCCGCATTACTACTTACCTTACTGATGCAAAGCGTAGGTTGGCAAAATAAAGTACGTGGCCTAATTAAAATTTATTTAGTGACGATGTCTGCTTTACTCGTTTTTTTTGAAGTGATTACGCCTACGTTTATAAACGAGTACGATTTACGCCCAAACCGCTTATTTATAGAATATTTAATTTACCCTAAAGAAGTCTCAAAAATGATTTTTTCAGGCTATAAGTTAGAAGTATTTATTGCTGTTATAGCACTTGTTTTAAACTGTAAATTTGCAAGCAAAATATTTAGCAATCAATGGCAAAGCAAGTCATCACTAACAGGCTTAAACCAATCAATTTTAGCGCTTGTTTTAGTATGCTTAACTATTTTGGGCGCCCGCAACTCATTAGGGCACAGACCGCTTAACCCCGCTATGGTCTCGTTTTCTACCGATCACTTACTTAACGACTTAACCCTTAACTCCCTTTATAGCGTCGCGTTTGCAGTAAAGCAACTTTCTAATGAGCAATCAAGCCAAGACTATTATGGCAAAATACCCACCGATGAATTACTTAGTATTGTGCGTAGTAACATGCAAAATACGCAAGGCACATTTAGTGATGTAACCGCCCCTACAAAAACGTTTCATGGCGCAAGCAATACAGGTAAGCCAAAAAATCTAGTCATTATTTTACAAGAAAGTTTAGGTGCTCGTTACGTAGGCACGCTTGGCGGTTTGCCGCTTACACCTAATATAGACGCCCTTTATAAACAAGGCTGGGGGTTTGATAATTTATACGCCACCGGTACACGTTCAGTACGTGGAATTGAGGCAGTAATTACAGGGTTTACACCAACGCCTTCGCGTGCAGTTGTTAAGCTTGATAAATCACAACGTAACTTTTTTACCATTGCTGATTTTTTAGCGAAGCAAAATTACAACACGCAGTTCGTTTATGGTGGCGAAAGCCATTTTGATAACATGCGCAGCTTCTTTTTAGGCAACGGTTTTAAAAGTATCGTAGATACAAATAATTTTAAAAAAATAGACTTTAATGGCTCGTGGGGCGCATCAGACGAAGACTTATACGACCAAGCCGACATAGAACTTACTAAGCTTAAAAATCAAAACAAACCCTTTTTTAGCCTTATATTTTCAAGCTCTAATCATAGCCCGTATGACTTTCCTGATGATAAAATAACGCTGTACGATAAACAAAAACAAACCCGTAATAATGCTGCCAAGTATGCCGATTACGCACTAGGCACGTTTATCGAAAAAGCTAAAAAATCGAGCTACTGGGATGATACCGTATTTATAGTTATTGCCGATCACGACTCGCGCGTATCGGGTTCGAATTTAGTACCGGTTGATCACTTTAAAATTCCGGCCGTTATTTTTGGTAAAGGTATTACCCATAAACGAGATAACCAACTAGCCAGCCAGCTCGATATTCCTGTTACTCTACTTTCTTTGATTGGCGCAAGTGGTAAGCACCCTATGATAGGTCATGATTTATCAAAGCCAATTAGCGACAACAAACAACGCGCGATGATGCAATACGACAAAAACTTTGCCTACATGCACGATAATAAAGTGGTGGTGTTACAACCACAAAAACCAGCAACCACCTATACGTATAGCAATAACCAGCTTGTGCCATGTGAAAACGATGAGCAATTAGTAAAAAAAGCCCTAGCCCATGCGAACTTAGGTAATCTAGCTTATACAAATGGTTGGTACCATTAGTTATTATTCTTGCAGTGACTTGATAATAAAGCCTTGTTAAAGTAACAAGGCTATTTTTATAAACCGAGTAAACATGAAAATCCTCGTTATTGAAGACTCTGAAGCACTAAGACGCAGCTTGCAAGTTGGCCTTAGCAACCTTGGTTTTACCGTAGATGAAACTGGTGATGGCTCAGAAGGGTTGAGTATGGCACTGAGTGGAAACTACGACCTCCTTGTACTTGATTTAATGCTACCGAGCGTTGATGGCATGAGTATTTTACAAGCACTGCGCAGCAGTAATAGCCAAAGCCGTGTGCTAATTTTATCTGCACGAAGTGAGCCTCAAGATAAAATTAACGGTCTTATGAAAGGCGCTGACGATTATTTAACTAAGCCATTTTCGTTTGAAGAGTTACATGCTCGTGTCCTTGCATTACTTCGTCGTGGTTCACTGCAAAACCAACAAAATACCCTTACCGTAGGTGATTGCGTATTAGATCTCTCGCTTAAAACTCTTCACTACAAGCAACATGTCATTGAGCTCACTCGCAATGAATACAAAATAATAGAATGCTTATTTAATGCCCCAGAGCGAGTATTAGGACTCGAGCTTATAAGTGAAGCGGTGGTAGGTCAGTTTGATATGCTCTCTAAAAATGCGCTTGAAGCACACATCTCAACCATACGTAAAAAAGTAAGACAGTTTGATGGCGAGCTCCCGATAAAAAATAAACGTGGATTTGGTTATGTCGCAACAACAAAATAAAAGTCACTCAATAAAACGTAAACTCGTTAATAATATTAGCGCTGTGATCTCAGTTATTTTATTCACCATATTTTTAACCGTTGATTTAAGCGTTGATACTTGGGTGGAAGATCAGTTCAATCAGTCTTTAACTAACAAAGCTAACTACTTAAAAACCTTAGTTGAAGATGACAACAACGTGGTTGAATTTGATTTTGCTGGTGAATTTATGTCGGAGTATGAAGCAGCCGATGCCACGGAGTTTTACCAGTTATGGCATGGCCGTGATGTGTTTGAGCGCTCGGACTCATTAGCGCTTTATAAAAATGCTAACCTGCCTTTTTTAGAAATGCCGATAAACGAATCTAAAATTATAGATTACGAGCTCCCTAACGGGCGTGATGGCCGCGCACTTATAAGTCACTTTGTAGCCCAAAAAGACGATAGAAACCCCACTCACTCTGCTGTTTTTAATACCATGACTCTTGCGATTGCAGCGCCGACAGCCGAACTTAATAAAGTACTTATTATTATTGATGTGGTCTTTATTTTAACCTGTGTGCTTGGTGTGTTTGGTGTGCGCTATTTAGTGACACGTATTGTAAATAAAGGCCTGCACCCGCTACATAATTTAAATGATCAAATTAAGTTACTCGATATTACCGGTGTTGCGCAAACAATAGAAAGCGACTTTAAAGTAGAAGAAATAGAACCCATACGTAACGAGCTAAATAAGTTTATTACCGTTAATCAGCAACTCTATAGTAATGAAAAACGCCTAACAAGCGACATTGCACACGAGCTAAAAACCCCAATAGCTGAACTCATAAGCCTTTCAGAAGTGGCTATTCGCTACCCTGACGATAAACGTATTAGCGACACCTATACCAGTGATGTACTTAGTATTTCACAGCGTATGAAAACGATAGTAAATAACCTATTGTTATTACAACGTTCAAACAGCAGTACAATGAAATTAGATATAAAAGCAATCACCCTCAATAACTTAGTCAATCAAACTATTAATGAACTGACTTTTAAGCACCCAACTATTAAATCGCGTTTAAGAAGCAATATTAGTGACGAACTTACACTTAATGCTGACGAATTTAGTTTAAATACCATTTTGTGTAACTTAATCGATAACGCACTATTTTATGGACTTCCTGAGGCGCCAATTAAATTAACTGCCGTAAATAACAGCACAAACATGACCATCTCTGTTAGTAATAAAATACAAAAGCCACTAAGTCACGATCAGTTGACTGCTATTTTTGACCCGCTCTATCAGCTAGATTCATCTAGAACTAATAATCAACGCCACGGTTTAGGGTTATCTATTGTGCAGAGCTTGTGTAACTTAAATGGCCTTACAATTACAGCTAACAATACCAAAGATACCACGCTAACGTTTATATTAACGTTACCCACTAAGTGAATTTAGGTTAGTATTTATATTACTAATTCTCGAAATTTTAAGGATAAACCATGAATGCCCTGATCCGCATGAGCCATTTATTTATTGTGGCGTTACTTATAACATTTAGCTTTAACAGCTACGCAGATCCTGCCTTATATAAAATAGAAAAAAATGGCGTTAGCTCTTACTTATTTGGCACCGTACACGTTGGTGATGCCAGCATGAAGGGCTTACCTAAAAAGGTAACCGATGCAATTAGCGCAAGCAAAGAAGTTATTGTAGAGGTTGATATAAGTAAACTTACCCCATTTGAAATGCAGCAGCGCTCAATGCCACTTATGATGCAAACTGATGGTAAAACACTGCAAACAGAACTGTCTAAACAAAATTACAATAAACTAAAAGACTACTTTGCTAAAAAATCGATTGATATTGCTATGTTCAATGCTTTAAAGCCATGGGCCGTAATGGTTACCATGATGCAAATTGAATTTCAAAATGCAGGCTTTTCTGATCAAACCGGCATAGACAAGCAAGTACTTAGTTATGCAAAAGAGCATAATATTAAAATTGGCGAGCTTGAAACCCTAGAGCAGCAACTACAAATGTTTGATGGTATGGCGCTATTAAGCAATGAAATGATTGAAGAAACCTTTGAGCAACTAGCCGATATTAATACTTACTTTATCAAGTTAGTTAATGCATGGAAAAGCGGTGACATGGATACACTAACCGATTACTACAACATGAGTTTTGATGAGAGTGACTACGGTAAGATCAGCGAGCAAGTAATGCTAATTAATCGTAACAATAATTGGGTTAAACAACTCACACCCCGTTTAGCAAACGAGCAACTGTTTATTGCGGTGGGCGCTCTACACTTACCTGAGCAACACGGTCTAATTAAACAACTACAAAAGCAAGGCTTTAGCGTTAGTCTTTTGTAAACTAAATTATTCTAAACTCGAGCTTATCTAGATAAACACCTACATAAGCTCATAATTTATAGGTGAGCTATGAAACGTTTTAAATTCGAAATTTTATTTTTCTATCCATGCTTCTACTCAATTGTGTGTATTACTACTAAGATGATCACTTTACACCCAATGGCGGACTAATTTTTGCTTCCATACTTCTTGTTACACAGCTCATTGCTTGTGCCGCACACCGTTTTTATAAAGAATATAAAAAGCGAATTAGCACTTAAAGCTTTTTACTTTTAACATTTTGAACCTTACTTTTTTACATGCAAAAAACCGCGCCTATAACCTTATAAAAATGGCAGAATATTTAAACCTTATTAAATAAAAAAGCCCAACTTAAAAAGCTGGGCCAATAAAAAAATATTTAACCTGAATTCTGGTTAAGAGATTTACTAACGTATTGAACAGACATTGATCAGACCAATTTCAAAAATTTCGATTTAATTTAAACGCTTAATTCTCTTTAATTTGATAAAATAACATCTCAACTTTGAGGTGTATATGAATCTAAAAATCAAACGGTTAGAC
>NZ_JACJEM010000190.1:0-281 GCF_014164085.1 Pseudoalteromonas sp. SG45-5
GGGCCATCAGTCGCAGCAACTACTAAGATCGCGCCGTCCATTTGAGCAGCACCAGTGATCATGTTTTTAACATAATCGGCGTGACCAGGACAATCTACGTGCGCGTAGTGGCGTGAAGGAGTATCGTATTCAACGTGAGACGTTGAAATAGTGATACCACGTTCGCGCTCTTCTGGAGCGTTATCGATTGATGCGAAATCTTTAGCAACACCGCCGTATACTTTTGCAAGTACGTTAGTGATTGCTGCAGTTAGTGTAGTTTTACCGTGGTCAACGTGGCC
>NZ_JACJEM010000191.1:0-280 GCF_014164085.1 Pseudoalteromonas sp. SG45-5
GTGGGTTTACCTTTAAGTGAAGTGAAATAGGCACACATTGGCACAATTACTCTCGGCATAACGGCTAGAAATCGTGTGTAACTGAGTAAGTTAGGAAATTCACTTTTGTACATAAGTGATACATAACCAAGGTAGTAGTTTTTGAAATCACGATGATGTGACATGTGAAAACTAATAACAATAGTCATAATTTCACTGGTCGTCATACGCCCTGCTCGCTGACGTTTTTGGGTGCCATCTTCGAGTAATTGTTTTTTCCATTGGGGTATAAATACTTTGC
>NZ_JACJEM010000192.1:0-278 GCF_014164085.1 Pseudoalteromonas sp. SG45-5
GTGATTCATGACTGGGGTGAAGTCGTAACAAGGTAGCCCTAGGGGAACCTGGGGCTGGATCACCTCCTTATACGATTTAGAACTTATTTGTTCGTAGTGTCCACACAGATGATTGTTAATTAGTGCTTGTCCCTTTGGGATAACTAATTAATATGCTCTTTAAAAATTTGGAAAAGCTGATAATAAAATTCTGATAGATACATTGTATTTATCAAGAGTTTTCAAAAGTAAAAAAAGAATGGTAGCAGTACCATTCAGTGCCATTTAATTAACGTTTT
>NZ_JACJEM010000193.1:0-265 GCF_014164085.1 Pseudoalteromonas sp. SG45-5
GATGTCGTAGTGCCCACAGCGGTGGAGAGCCACATAGCAAATGCTACACTATCTTTGTGTCGCGATATGAGTGTGTATTAATTGCGCGTATTTTACTTTTCTGCAGACGTAAAAAAGCCCGAATCTTTAGATTCGGGCTCTCTACAATTTGAAGCCTGGTAATGTCCTACTTTCACATAGCAAATGCTACACTATCATCGGCGCTGTTTCGTTTCACTACTGAGTTCGGCATGGAATCAGGTGGGTCCAAAACGCTATTGTCACC
>NZ_JACJEM010000194.1:0-263 GCF_014164085.1 Pseudoalteromonas sp. SG45-5
TTTCGTTTTCTTCAATTTCTGCCGTGATTTGCCATTCAATATTTTTTACTGGCGCATCTTTTTTAGGTCGCCCTTTACCTTCATAGACTTTATGCTTAATAAATTGCTGAGTCGCTATTTGATGATGCTTCATCTTTTTCGCTAATTTATCTAATGCGCGTTGTGCGTCAGTTTGACAAGCGAAACGTTGAGCTTGTAAATGGAAGAGGTCTTTTTTGATGCCTGTGTGTGCTCGCTCAACTTGTCGAACAATGCTTTTTTGT
>NZ_JACJEM010000195.1:0-263 GCF_014164085.1 Pseudoalteromonas sp. SG45-5
TCTATTCTACTTGGCTTTTTGATAAATAATGATGAAACAAAAAACAAGGGGTCTTTTAAAAACCTAAACCCTTTTTCTACTTCAGATTGTGCTTTGTAATGCTTAAGTAAACCTACTGGTGAAAGCGATTTTTTATCTATATTCGTTGCTAATACGAAGCATGACTTTTGTTCTAC
Source organism: Pseudoalteromonas sp. SG45-5 (assembly GCF_014164085.1). Lineage (NCBI taxonomy): Bacteria > Pseudomonadati > Pseudomonadota > Gammaproteobacteria > Alteromonadales > Pseudoalteromonadaceae > Pseudoalteromonas > Pseudoalteromonas sp. SG45-5. The sequence goes on from NZ_JACJEM010000195.1 coordinate 177, forward strand.
AATCTGTTTTATTGCGGTTTCGTTTTCTTCAATTTCTGCCGTGATTTGCCATTCAATATTTTTTACTGGCGCATCTTTTTTAGGTCG
>NZ_JACJEM010000196.1:0-263 GCF_014164085.1 Pseudoalteromonas sp. SG45-5
GTACGTGGTGCAACGTTTTGCTTTAACACTAAATGTTCTAAGTAGCGTTCGACTTCATTGTCCCCCATTGAGGCAGGATGGCGTTTATTATGAAAATGGATATAAGATGCAATCCATCTTAGGTAGGTATCTACGGTGCGTAATGAATACTGACGTACCAACATATAATCGGCTATATAATTTAAAAATGGAGAACGTGTTTTCATATTACCACCAATAATAGTGCTGTTTTTATATACAGTATAGTTGTACTGCTCCCATAT
>NZ_JACJEM010000197.1:0-260 GCF_014164085.1 Pseudoalteromonas sp. SG45-5
TATAAATGCAACGCATGTCCACCAATGAGCCTTATTATTTTTTCCCTGAACTCATCAAAACCATCCAAGCTGATTTTGTCGCCTTGCTGGAGTAGATTAATTCCCTCAAAACACTGAAAGACCCAGCGTAATGTTGGGTTAGATATTTCTTTATTGATTTGATTCGCTATCGTGGCTTTTTCTTTTTTCATATTCGCTCTCATTCGTCTTTGCGCGATTGAATAAACTAACAATGAAAGTGTCATCACCATCAACAGAGC
>NZ_JACJEM010000198.1:0-260 GCF_014164085.1 Pseudoalteromonas sp. SG45-5
AGCCTGTAGATTAACTCGTTTTTTTATTTATTTTTATTGATAAACAAACCATAGCTGAGTTCCTATTTTGGTTCAATCGATTACTGTATTTTATGCAGAATATAAAGTGGGAGTTTGGTGTTGTTTTAATTGACTTTTTGGAAGGTATTACGGATGTTTTAGTGGCTTTATTGAGGTTAATAGGCTTTACCCATTCTTAATGCATCGTGTTTTGTAGCTTTTCTATATTATGAACAAGGCAATACAATTGCCATTGCGCA
>NZ_JACJEM010000199.1:0-260 GCF_014164085.1 Pseudoalteromonas sp. SG45-5
TCTCGAGCAGCTATTATCAGCGCTAACTGCGTTGAATTTACTTGCAATAGGCTAGCTATTGACGCGTAAATTCGCCTTGTTTTCACTGAGAATCTCTAGCTAGAGAAAAATAAATTTAAATATCACCATGATTCAATCAGGCATTGATCAGACCCCTAGGCAACTTTTTGGATTTTATATAAATGCAACGCATGTCCACCAATGAGCCTTATTATTTTTTCCCTGAACTCATCAAAACCATCCAAGCTGATTTTGTCGCC